>JAADHG010000134.1 GCA_013151975.1 Chlorobiota bacterium
TTAACAGCTCCTAATGGAGACATAGGAGTAAAGTTAGCTTTAGAGCACATTCCTGATTTGATTATTTCTGATATTATGATGCCTGTAAAAGATGGTATTGAGTTAACGAAAACTTTAAAAAATAATGAATGCACAGCTCATATTCCTATAATATTACTCACAGCAAAAGCTGATATTGAAAGTCATTATGAAGGTGTAAATACTGGAGCAGACGATTATATAACTAAACCTTTTGATAATAAATTATTAGACTTAAAAGTTAAAAAATTAATTAAATCTAGAAGAAAACTGCAAGAGCGTTATAGTCAGGAATTAATATTGATACCTAAATACATTGCAGTAACCAATTTAGATAAAAAATTCTTGACGAAAGTGAAAGATATACTAGACAAAGAACTAGTAGAGTCGTCTTTTAATATAGAAGATTTTAGTAAGGCTCTAGGTATGAGTAGAATGCAATTACATCGAAAAATAAAAGCATTGACAGGATTACCTGCATCAGAATTTATTCGTTCTCAACGTTTAAAATTAGCAGCACAACTTCTTAAAACATCTACTATTAATATATCTCAAGTTGGCTATTCAGTTGGCTTTAACGACCATTCGTATTTTGATAAATGCTTTAAAGAAGTATATATAATTGTACGCCTACTGAGTATTCTAAACGTAAAGATTTTTAATAATAAGAGATAAAATAATCTTTTTTACCTAAAATGTTACATCTGTTGTAACTTCTGTTACATAAGTTATAACCTCTTCTAAGATGCCATTATACATTTGTTATTGAATGTAAATGGCATTTTTTGGTTTTTCGAAAAATAACAGAATGAGTAAAAAAGTAAAATCCTTTAAATGTAAAATAGATTATTTTCCTAAATATAACATTTATTTAAATGTTAACCATTTAGATGAAGGGGATTACACTTTAAAAATAGTATATAAAAATAGAGTCATTAAAAAAACAACCTTTAAAAAGTAGAAAATATGCAAACAAAAATTACTTTTTTAGTCAGCAGCCTCATCGTTTTTATGAGTAATGCACAAACTATAGAAAAATATAGTATAGATAGTGGAGGTGCCAGTATAACTAGTGGAAACATAGAATTACTTTACACAATTGGTGAAGTAAATGTACAAGAATCAAGTGCTGGAAACATTAATCTATCAGAAGGATTTATTAATGCACAGGTATTTATAAAAATTGATCCCATAGTATTTTTACAAGGTTCAGCTATAAACCCAAATGTTGGAGAAGAAACTTTAATGAGAGATGACTTGCGTGTTGCAAGTCTTATTCCAACGACTTCTCCTTATGCAGATGCTGCTACTGCAGTTGGAACTGTATTTAATCTTGGCGGAACTTCAGGTTCAGGTTTAACCCAAGATGATATTGTAGATTGGGTTTGGGTAGAGTTGCGAGACCAAGCAAATAGTGCCACAGTATCTGCAAGTCAATCGGCACTCTTACAACGCGATGGTGATGTAGTTAGTGTTGATGGTGTGTCGCCTTTGTCCTTTAATATCGCTTCTGGCAACTACTATATTGCTGTAAATCATCGTAATAACTTGGGAATTATCTCTACAACCACTTTTGGTTTATCTGGAACAACCACTGTAGTTGATTTTACAAGTAGTAGTACTGCTGCACAAGGAGGCACAAATGCCTTATTGAACTTAGGAAATGGCGTGTTTGCAACATATACAGGAGATTATGATGGTAATGCACAAATACAAAATACCGATGCTACTTCGGTTATTGCCTTATTAGGTGGTTCTGGATATAATAATGCAGATATGGATACCAATTCTCAAATTCAAAATACCGATGTGAACAACCTTATTAATCCAAGTATTGGTAAAGGTCAACAGTTTGCGAAAATTGCTTCTGGTGATTCTAAAACATACTCAGTTAATGCTGCTCACAATATTACATTCTCCTTTGCCAATGCACAAAACACTAACGATGGGACTAACGACTTCTACGAGGTAGATATCCTTATAGAGAGTGACCAAGATTTTAAACTAGGCTCAGGACAATTGTACTTTAATTACAATACAGCTGCCTTTGGAACAAATGTGTCTGCTAATGGAACCATAGCATATACACAACCAACAAATTATGTTCTTGGTGCTGTTAATGTACTGGCTATTTATGGACAGTTTGTACAAAATGATAATACTACATCAAGAGTCTCTTTAAGTTGGCAACAAGCCTTAAGCTCTGGTGCTATTACAACTAATAATGTTACAGCTATACCTGCCTTATTATTTCATATAAAGATACAATACCTTGATGTGGCACAAAGCCCAACAGTATGCTTTGAACAAGACCCGCTATTCTTAGACCAAACTTTTACGGCTTGTGGTCCTACAACATTTGCAACGGTAGATTGTACCAACTTTCCAGGGACACAATTATTAAACGATAGTTTTAACTGCACAGGAGCTACTTTGGGATTAGACGATAATGAATTATTAAATATTGTATTATTTCCAAACCCGACAAAAGACATGGTTTATATTAATGGAGATATAAACAAATTAAAGCAAATAGATTTTTATACAATTACAGGTCAGCATATTTTGACAGTAAATAAAAACTTTAGAGAAATAGACATTAGTGGTTTAGAATCTGCTATGTACTTTGTTAAACTTAGTACAGGAGAAACAACACAAACATTTAAAATAATTAAAGAGTAAGCTTAGTCTTATTTTGATTTTAAAATAAAGCTAAGTATTGAAATATAAAACATCAAATTAAACAATAAGCTATGAACTTTTCAAATTCAAATCTACAACTCTATAGAATAAATACATTTAATAAAAATAAAATTATTAAATATATAGTATCTGTAATATTATTATTAATAACAGTAAGCACTTTTGCTCAACAAGGCATTAATTACAAAGCTTTAATAAAAGACGGCAGTGGTAATGTGTTAGCATCTGCACCCGTTAGTATACAATTTATCATTTACGAAGGTGCTGCACTCACTACTAATGTATATCAAGAAAGTCATACAGTAAATACCGATGCCAATGGTATAGTTATTGTTAATATAGGACAAGGTACTTCAAGCGATGTATTCGCCAATATTAATTGGGGCATCGACCAACATTTTTTAAATGTTCAAGTTAATACAGGTTCCGGATTGATAGATATGGGTACTACTGAGTTTATGACGGTACCTTATGCTAAACATGCCGAACATGCAACCACAGCAGCTAACGTAACCGGACTTGAAAAAATTACAGAAGGTAGCCATACCGGTTGGCGGTTAACTGGGAGAAATTCTTTAAATTATGGAAACATTGGAGTTGACGCTACAGATTTAAGTTATAGTAATTCAACTTCGATAACAAATGGTGCTACAGGATTAGCTTCAACAGCAATGGGGTCTAATACAACTGCTTCAGGAGATTATTCCACAGCAATGGGATTCGGTTCGATTGCTTCAGGTACTTATTCCACAGCAATGGGAGGTGGTTCGACTGCTTCAGGTGCTTATTCCACAGCAATGGGAGGTGGCAGCATAGTTTCAGGGGATTATGCCACAGCAATGGGACTTGGTACAAGAGCAACTGCCTATGCCTCTGTTGCAATGGGTAGATATAACATTGGAAGCAGTCTTTCTGCAACTACTTGGTATGCTACAGATCCTTTATTTGAGATTGGCAATGGTACATCTTCTACCTCAAGCAACGCTCTTACCGTTTTAAAAAATGGTACCATAATCGCACCAAGCGTAACAAATGCATTAATAACTACGGCAGGGGCTAAAGCCTTAATAACCAAAGAATATGCCGATACTAATTTGACAGCTTCTGGCCTTGAAAAAATTACAGAAGGTGGAAACATAGGTTGGAGATTAATTGGGCAAAACCTAGCTAACTACGGAAATATTGGTGTAAATGCTACCGATTTAAGTTATAGTGGTTTTAACCAAACACCACCACATGGTGCTACAGGTAATTCTTCCACAGCTATGGGAAGTAATACAACTGCTTCTGGAGATTTTTCTATATCAATGGGAAACGAGACAACTGCACTAGGGCGTAATTCCACAGCAATAGGATATCACACAAATGCGATAGGACTTTCTTCTACAGCAATGGGTGGAACAACAATTGCATCTGGAACTGTTTCAACAGCTATGGGATTACAAACAAAGGCGGAAGCTTATGGCTCTATTGCAGCGGGTCGTTTTAATATCGGAGGTGGTAGTGCTACTACTTGGACAACTACCGACCCTTTATTTGAAATTGGTAATGGTGCTGATGCTTCTAATTTAAGCAACGCCTTTACCGTTTATAAAAATGGTAATACAGATGTTAACGGTATTTTAAGAGCACAAAATAATGTTTGGCCAACCACAGGATCTGGTATAGAAATTGCTTATGATCCAATTTTTGTAGCAGGAGTTTATCCTTCTTTTAAATTTGGAGCGGGATATATTCAATCTTACAGTAGAGATCTTTCAGAATTTAGGCCATTATTTTTAGGAGCTACAAATGTTTTGCCAGTTAATGACAATAGTTTTGGTTTGGGTAACGCAACTTTTAGATGGCTGCAAGTTTATGCCGTAAACGGTACCATCCAAACCTCAGACAGACGGATGAAAAAAGATATTAATAACATAAAATATGGTTTAAATACCCTTATGAAATTACGCCCTGTATCTTATAAATGGAAAAAAGGCAATCAAGATGTAAACTTAGGATTGATAGCACAAGAAGTACAAAAATTAATACCAGAAGTTATAGATATAGGCGATGATAAAGATAAAACTCTTGGTATGAAATATACCGAGTTAATACCTGTACTTATTAGTGCTATACAAGAACAACAAAACATTATAGAACAACAAAAAACTAAGAATCAACAATTAAGAGCTGAACTATCAACTCAAAATAAAAACATTGAAAATTTAGTAAAAAGAATGGATGTTTTAGAAGCCAGCAATCAATAATCAATAATCAATAATAAAAAATGAATCGTCATTGTGATCCTGCATAGTTATCGGGAGAAGCAATCTTATGAAGAAACAGATTAGTACTTCGTTCCGAAGTTTCAGGACTCCTTATAATAAGAAACCAAGAACAATAAAAATGCATTATGAAATCAATTATTACAATATTTTTCGCTCTATTTATTTCAATTTCAAACTTTGCCCAACAAGGCATTAACTACAAAGCTTTAATAAAAGACAGTAGTGGTAATGTTATAGCTAATCAAAGTATAACTATACTTTTTAGCATTCTAAAAGGTGTAGCACAAACCACCATCTATCAAGAACAACATACACCAAATACAGATTCCAATGGGTTGGTAATATTAACCATTGGGCAGGGTAATGTAATGGGTGGTGTGTTTGAATCTATCGATTGGGCTAACGACAATTATTTTTTAAATGTACAAATAAATACAGGGTCTGGTTTTAGATATGGGTACTACCGAGTTTATGGCAGTACCTTATTCCAAATACGCTAATGTAGCTGTAAAAAGTGTAACACGTACGGAGTTGGATGCTTTAACTCCAATAATTGGACAAATGGTTTATGTTACATCAAATTTTAAGACTTTAATTTGGAATGGTACAGCATGGTATGAGTTAAGTAATGTTAACGATTGTTTTCCACAACCAACAGCAGCAGATGCTGGTTCTGACCAAACAATAACCACAAGCACAACAAATACAACCCTCGCAGCCAATACACCTATTGAAGGTGTTGGAATATGGAGTGTATTTAGTGGAACAGGTGGTTCATTCTCAAATATTAATGACCCATCAGCAACATTTACAGGGAACTCTTGTACTAACTATATATTAGAATGGAAAATAACTACTGTTTGTGGAAGCAGTCCAGACTTAGTATTTGTTACATTTAATGAAACGCCAACTACAGCCAATGCAGGTAGTGATATATATTCTGTAAATCAAACAACAGTAAGCCTAAGTGGTAATACTCCAGTAGTTGGTACTGGTGTTTGGTCTGTAGTTTTAGGTGCAGGCGGCTCTATTGCTAATGCTAATAATCCTAACACTTCTTTTACAGGTAATAATAATACAACATATACGCTGAGATGGACAACCAATACAATTTGTAATACTTCTTTTGATGAAATAAATATCTATATAGGTAATGTCATTGGGCAATTTAGAGATGGAGGCATTGTTTTTTATGTAGATGGTACAGGACAACATGGTTTGGTTTGTGATATAACTAGTCAAAGTGCAACTTGGGGATGTAAAGGCACACTTATTACTGGAGCTGATGGTACAGCCATAGGAACTGGTACACAAAATACTATAGACATTGAAGCTGGATGCACCACTCCAGGAACAGCTGCAGATTATTGTGCCAACCTATCTTTAAATAATTTTACAGATTGGTTTTTGCCAAGTAAAGATGAACTAACCGAAATGTATAATAACAAAGCCACATTAGATATAACTGCTTTAGATAAAGGCGGTGTTGTTTTTGGAAACTTAATCTATCTAAGCTCTTCTGAATGGGATAATTCGTTTGCTTGGATACGTAACTTTTCTAATGGTTTAGAAATTCAAGCAGATAAGAATGCAACTCTTAATTTCAGAGCGATAAGAGCATTTTAAAGATTAAAGTGTAGGTGCTAAATGGGTTTATGAAGTGCATAATTTAATTACATAATAAAAATAAAGTAAAAGAGTTTTTTAGCTCTCTTTTTAATAACTCACATATTCTACAATCTCCAATCCATAACCAATCATCCCAACACGTTTGGTTTGTTCACTATTAGATATTAAGCGCAGTTTATGAATGTTTAAATCGTGAAGAATTTGGGCGCCAATACCAAAATCTTTTGCATCCATTTCTATTCTAGGTGCTTTTACAACTTTGTTTTTTACCTGACTATCTTTTAAAACAGCCAATCGGTTTAAAATATTTGTAGATTGCGCTTTTTGGTTTATAAAAAGGACGGCACCTTTTCCTGCATCATTAATCACTCTAAACATATCGTCTAATTTTTTATCGGCATTGTTAGTTAGAGTACCTAAAATATCATTATTAATGAGCTTAGAATTAATCCGCGTTAATACGGATTCATCAGGACTCCACACGCCTTTTGTTAAAGCGATATGTATTTGATTGTTTGTGGTTTGTTGGTATGCTCTTAAGCGGAAACTTCCAAAACGTGTTTCAATTTGAAAATCTTCTTTTTTCTCAATTAACGAATCATGCTCCATGCGATAAGCAACAAGATCTTCGATGGATACAATTTTTAAATCAAACTTTTTTGCAACTTCTAATAGCTGAGGTAAACGTGCCATAGAACCATCTTCATTCATTATTTCAACGATAACACCGGAAGGTTTTAAACCTGCTAGTCTTGCAAAATCAATTGCAGCTTCTGTATGACCTGTTCTCCGTAATACACCACCTTGTTTTGCTACTAAAGGAAAGATATGTCCAGGACGTGCTAACTCAAAAGGCTTTGTTTCAGAATCAATAAGTGCTTGTATTGTTTTTGCTCTATCGCTTGCCGAAATACCTGTTGTAACACCACCACCTCTTAGATCTACGGAGACTGTAAAAGCAGTTTCCATAGGGTCAGTATTGTTACTTACCATCATATGTAAATCTAAATCTTTGCATCTGTTTTCGGTTAGCGGTACACAAATTAAACCACGTCCTTGAGCTGCCATAAAATTAATCATCTCAGGTGTTGCTTTCTCAGCAGCAGCTATAAAATCACCTTCATTTTCACGATTTTCATCATCTACAACAATAATAACTTTGCCTTGACGAATATCGTTTATGGCATCTTCTATAGTATTTAATTGTATTTGCATTTTACTAGCTACAGTATTAAGAGTTGTCATACATTATCAATTAAGTTGCAAAGATATTGTATATTTTAAGACCTATCTAATTTGTTTTAAATCTTCTTTCATTTTTCTGTCAAAAAATATACTATAGATAAAGTATAACGGAATTCCTAAAAACACTACCATTAGAATGTTCATATTTTTACCTTGTCCTAAAAGTTTGTAAAAATTGGATTGATTTATAAAGGCTTTAGACAATGCAATTAAAAAGAGAACCAAAGACATAGCACCTAAGACCATAAATATTGTGCCTAGTGTTGGAAAACCATTGTTGTTCAATACAGCACCTCCAATCCCAAAGACTGAATAAAAGATATATAGAACCAATGTGATTTTAGAATTTTCGTCATAAGCAGTTTTGTACCGCAAAGCATTTTCATAATTTTCATTATGTAGGTTCCCGCCAAAACGCAATTCTTCTTCAGTAATCCCTCTATCATTTAGAAGTCGCAAAGCTGTATTTCTATAACTTTCATCGATATCATACTGTCTGTAATTTTTAACAATATCAATAAGCTTGTCATTAGAATACCCTTGAATGGTATGATATGCTTCTGAATTTTCATCAATAAAAACGTCTCTATTTAAAGGAGTAGCAATTGTTTTTTTAGTTAAAATATTTTTAAGAGGGATAAGAACACTATCCAAGTCAACCAAACTTCTGTCTTTAGTTGCTCTGTTTGTTAAATAGATACTTAACGGAAGCATGATAATTGTAGACAACCATGTAGCCAAAATGGGATTAATACTGCTGTCTTCAGCACTATTCTTTGCGAAAATACCTATAAAGTGATAGGTTAAAAATAAAACAATAGCAATAACAATTGGTAAACCAATACCTCCTTTTTTGATTAATGCTCCTAACGGAGCACCTATGAAAAACAGTATGATACAAGCAAATCCTAATGCAAATTTTTCATAATACGAAATAATATGCTTGTTTAAATTTTTTTCGCGTATGGCAAGCATTTTTTTCTTTGAACTTATAATTTGGTTGGTACTATTTACAGAGTTTATGGCTAAATCTATTACTTGTATCTTTTTAAATGATTTAAAAAGATCAAGAATTTTTTTACCAGTATAAACACTATCTACTTCTTTGGGATTAACATTTATATTCAAAGTTGGAGCTGTTGTACGGCTGTACATAGCAAAAGCTAAATCATTATAATTCTTTTTTTCATCAACTTTTAGAGAGTCTATAGTATAGTCTAGTTGTTTAGTATTATACATGGTATACTTATTAGATACATCTTTTTTATCTAAGTCTACATTGTTAATTTTTGAAAGGTCAATGTTTAAGGTATACTTTTCGAAAGTACTTTTTACTTGAGGTTTATTTTTTGTTCTTTGGGTATAATCTTTTGGTTGCAAATCATCATAAAAATTGCCATCGAATAATACTAACTCTAAGATGTCGGAATCTTCACTACTTACAAGCTCACCGGTTTTTGATACTATAACCGTGAAATTCCCATCAGTTTTTTTACTTTTTTTATGAATGATAACATAATCTAGATACTGATTACGATCGCCACTTTTGTCTCTTACCTTAATATTTATTAAATCCCCAATTTGATTAAATTGTCCTTTTGCTATTGCCATTGCTGGTTTTTTCTTGGCAATATTTTTTCTAAGATTATAAAAACTAAATTCTGCAGTTGGAATGACATTGTTTGCAAAGAAAAAGGTAGTTATAGCTAATCCAACAATAAAGAAACTTAAGCTCCGCATAGCACGTTGCAGAGAGATTCCTGTAGATTTCATGGCAGCAAATTCATAATTCTCAGCAAACTTGCCAAATACCATAATAGATGCTAATAAAATTGTTAGGGGCAATACTAGCACAATAATTCTAGGAGAAACGTACAATAAAAACTTGGCAATAATATCAAACTCTAAATCTTTACCAGCAAGTTCTGTAATATACAACCAAACAGACTGTAAAATAAAAATCAGCAGAAGAATGATAAATACGCTGAAGAATGTTTTTAAATACGTAACGAGTATATATCTATCTAATATTTTCACAGAGAAAACCTAGTCTAATTTATTGATAAAATAACCTTTGTACTTGTCTGCATCAAAAGTAAACAAGGTTTTTGATAAAGGCTTGTTTGTTTTAAAAGAATTAACAGTAAGCGTAGTTTTAGTATTATTAGCACCAATTTCAATAAGGGTATAAATATGCTTTGTTTTAGTATCTATACCTAATAGTACATGTTTAATTTCCGATTTAGAATCAATAGGGATTAATTTTACATACTGTATTTTTCTACCATTTACATTTTGAACAATATCCATGCTATAGTTATAACCTTCTTCATAAAATGATAACATCTTGCTTGGTGTGATGGTGTTTTCGTCTTCAGTATTCTCGCTGGAAATAGTTACTTCTTCATCTTCAGGACTAATATTATACAATGTTTTTCCGTCATATATTCTGGTAATACCCATAATATTTAGAACATATTTTTCACCTTGCATAATAACATTTCCATGGGTTTCTTGTTTAATATTTTCTTCAGTATTTATGAGTACATACTTAAAGTCAATAGAAATATTATCATAGCTTTTAGCCTTAGCATTAACTTCGTCTAATAATTCTTTTGCTTTAGTTGTGTTTTGAGCAAATGTAACTGTGTTACACACAATAAGAAATGCTATTAATATATTTTTCATTTTTTTAATCTATGTTATTATTTTCATTCGCTAAAAGTTGATCCAAAGCTACCAAATCTGTCACTAATACTTGTCTTGCTTTACTGCCTTCAAAATGACCAACTATACCAGCAGCCTCTAGCTGGTCTATTAACCGTCCTGCTCTGTTGTAGCCTAGTTTTAGCTTGCGTTGTAACAATGATGCTGACCCTTGTTGTGCTGTAACAATTATTTCGGCAGCATCTCTAAATAATTTATCTCTGTCTGAAATATCTATATCAATACTTGTGCCACTTTCTTCTCCAATATATTCAGGAAGGAGGTATGCTTCTGGGTATGCTTTTTGTGAGCCAATAAATTCTGTTATACGTTCAATTTCTGGGGTGTCAACAAATGCACATTGTAAACGAATAAGATCGTTTCCTTGTGTATAAAGCATATCACCACGACCTATAAGTTGGTCTGCTCCAGAGCTATCTAAAATAGTTCTGGAATCTATTTTGCTAGTTACTCTAAATGCTATTCGCGCAGGAAAATTGGCCTTAATAACACCAGTAATTACGTTTACTGATGGTCTTTGAGTGGCAATTATTAAATGAATACCAATGGCGCGTGCTAATTGTGCAAGGCGTGCAATAGGTGTTTCTACTTCTTTTCCTGCAGTCATTATTAAATCGGCAAACTCATCGATGACAAGGACTATATATGGTAAAAATTGATGGCCATCATTTGGATTTAATTTACGAGCTTTAAATTTCGCGTTGTATTCTTTTATGTTTCTACAAAATGCGTTTTTAAGCATTTCATAACGATTGTCCATTTCTATACATAACGAATTTAAAGTGTTAATCACTTTAGTGTTATCAGTAATAATAGCATCTTCACTATCAGGTAGTTTTGCTAAATAGTGACGTTCTATTTTATTGAAAAGTGTGAGCTCAACTTTTTTAGGGTCAACCAAAACAAACTTTACTTCGGCTGGATGTTTTTTGTAAAGCAATGAAGTTAATACTGCGTTTAATCCAACCGATTTTCCTTGTCCAGTAGCTCCTGCCATAAGCAAGTGTGGCATTTTGGCAAGATCTACCACAAAAGTTTCGTTGCTAATGGTCTTTCCAATGGCAATAGGCAGTTCCATTTCTGATTTTTGAAATTTTTGTGAAGCAATCACAGAATGCATAGATACTATTGTAGGCGTTTTATTTGGCACCTCAATACCTATGGTACCTCTCCCAGGAATAGGTGCAATGATTCTAATACCAAGAGCCGAAAGTGATAATGCAATATCGTCCTCTAAATTTTTAATTTTTGAAATTCTAATACCAGCTTCAGGAACAATTTCATAAAGCGTTACTGTTGGACCAATAGTTGCTTTAATATTAGAGATACCAATTTTGTAGTTGCTTAAGGTATTTACAATTCTATTTTTATTTTCTTCTAATTCTTCTTGATTGATAGTGATGTTTTCACTGTCATATTTCTTTAATAAATCTAGGGTAGGGAATTGATAATTACCGAGTTCTAGAGTGGGGTCAAAACTTCCAAAATCTGCTACTAGCTTATCTGCTAGGTTATCTGTTTCAGATTTTTCTTCTGTAATCTTTTCCACACTCATTTCTAAATCGTCTTCCAGAATTTTTCCTTCAGCAATTATTTCAACTTCTAATTCTTTTTGAGGAATAGTTTTCTCTTTTTCAGTCTTAAGTTTAGAATGATGTGTTATAGTTGGTTCAAGATTATCTAAAGGAACTTCAAAGGCCGATTTTATATCCTCGGCTTCTGTAGATAAACTATTATCAACAGGAATGTAATCATTACTTTCGCTGCTAGTAAAGTCTTTTTTAAGTTCGCTTTTGGCTGATTTAAATAGTTTGCCAAAATGTTGTGGTGTCACTTTAAAGCGCGCTGCCAAGTATATTATAAGACCAAGAAGTAGTAATAAGATGGTTCCAATTTTACCGATGTAATCTTGAAAAAAAGAATTGAGCTCGAATCCTATTGTACCTCCTAATAAGGGTTTGCTTTGTGCAAGAAATCCAAAAAGAATTGAGAACCAAATTACAATAAGAGTTCCCCAAAACCAATGCCGAAAAAGTTTTGCTTTGCTAATATTTAATAGCACATATAATCCTGAAAGAAAGATTAACCCAGAAAACACAAAGGATGCAATACCAAACCCACGATAAATAAATAAATCACTTACCCAAGCACCAAATTTGCTCAACCAATTTTGCGCCTTAATACCTCTTGCTGCAAATTCTGTTAAAATGCTTTGGTCTGCTTTACCTGTAAAGAAAAAGGATAGAAATGCAATAAAAAGTAGTATACCCAGAATTAACAACAAACTACCAAATACTAATTTTTGTTGATTAGATAAGGTGAAATTTGGTTTTTTTAACTTTGGCTTGGTTTTCTTTTTGGTTGTTTTCTTTTTTGCCATCTAGATACATTACACTAAAACAAAAATACAAATTACTAACGTTTATCCTAGTAGTTATAGTATTTAAAAAACCTTTGGTAAATAAATAATGCATCCAATAAGTATCGCGAAAATAGATGCAATAAATACGGCGCCAGCTGCTATATCTTTTATAAATCCTATCTTGGAATTATGCTCAGGGTGAATAAAGTCTGAAATTTTTTCAATGGCCGTATTTAAGCCTTCAATACTCATTACCAAACCAATGGCTAGTACTTGAACTATCCATTCAGTTGTAGATATATTGTAATAAAACCCTAATGCAGTTATTATTAAAGCAATAACAAATTGGATTTTTATACTTGCCTCAGTTTTTAAAAGCAAAAGAGCACCTTTAAAAGCATATCTAATACTTTTAAAACGGTTACTGATGAAATGTTCTTTTTTAGTCATTCATTAAAGCCTCAAGAGCAGCTTTATAATTTGGTTCTTCAACAGTTTCAGAAACTTGTTCGGTATAAGTTACAATTCCTTGTGTATTTATAACAACTACACTTCGAGATAGTAATGCTTCTAGTGGACCATTTACAAAAGTAACACCGTATGATTTTCCAAAATTACCAGTTTTATAATCTGATAGATTAATTACATTTTCTAAGCCTTCAGCACCGCAAAAACGAGCTTGTGCAAATGGTAAATCTTTAGAAATACATAGCACTTTAGTGTTCTCTAAATTACTAGCTTCTTTATTAAATTGTCTTACAGATGCGGCACAAGTACCAGTATCTATACTGGGAAAAATGTTTAATATAATATTACTTCCCAAAAAATCATTTAAAGTTTTTGTAGATAAATCGTTAGCAGTAAGAGAGAATTCTGGTGCTTTCTCTCCAACCTTTGGTAGTTCTCCCAATGTTTGAATAGGGTTTCCTTTTAATGTTACTGTTGCCATTTGTTTTGTTTTAAATTGATTTTTAAAAATAACGATATTTAGTGTTTTTTAGGTTATATTTTTTTGAAAATATTTATTAAACTTTAGAAAATAAAAAAGCCTCTTAAAATTAAGAAGCTTTTTTAAAATGTTATGACATGTTATGTATCAATTGATCCCAAAACCCGTTTCATAAAACCATTTAAAGCTTCTTTTTTGGGTGTACCATCTTGTACCATTTTATAAACCTCGAGAGCACCATACATATTAGAAATAAGCTCGCCAATAACATCAAGTTCTTCGTCTTTAAGAGAAGGAACTTCGGTAAGAGCTTCTAATGTTTCAATGGTTTCAATAACAAAATCTTCGTCATTGTCTTCAATGAATTGCGTGAGGTGTTTAATTATTGGTAACTTCATCTACGAGTTCTTTTAATACATCAAATTTGTTTGTTTGTACCTGATTAATAAAACTTCCATTTTTAAAAGTAGCAAATGTTGGTAAATTATCAACCGTTGCCATTTTACGAGATTCAGGAAATTTTTCAGCATCTACAATTACAAATGTAGCATTTTCATTTTCTGAAGCCAATTTTTTAAACTTGGGTTTCATAATTCTACAATTACCACACCAAGATGCAGCATATTGTACAATAACAATATCATTAGTATTTACTATGTCTTGTAAATTATCTTGATTTAATTCTTGCATAATATTGCTTTTAGTGTGTTGCTAAATATTCAGCAGTACCTTTTGCATTAGGTTGCATAGCATCTTTGCCTTCTTCCCAATTTGCTGGACACACTTCTCCTTTTTCTTGTACATGAGTTAAAGCATCAATAATTCGCAAAAATTCTTGTACGTTTCTACCCAATGGCATGTTATTTATACCTTCATGTTGTACAGTACCTTCTTCGTCAATTATATAAGTAGCTCTATACGTTACATTATCTCCTTCAACTTGAATTGTATCAGTTGCTTCGTCATAGGTTTCGTTAGTAATATCCAATATTCCTAAGACACTAGATAAGTTTCTGTTACTGTCAGCAAGAATAGGGTAAGTTACGCCTTCAATGCCTCCATGATCTTTTGAAGTATTTAACCATGCAAAATGAACTTCGGGAGTATCACATGATGCACCAATTACTATAGTGTTGCGTTTTTCAAATTCTCCTAGTGCTGCTTGAAACGCATGCAGTTCAGTTGGGCAAACAAATGTAAAATCTTTTGGATACCAAAATAACAGTACTTTTTTCGTGTTATTTACAGCTTCTTCTAGAACATTCACCTTAAAAGTGTCTCCCATATCATTCATTGCATCAACGCTTAAATTTGGGAATTTTTTACCTACTAATGACATATTTTTTATGTTTTAAATGATTATTAATTTTCTAATCACAAATATAAAACACAACTATTGAATTTGTAGTAATTAAAATTTTAATTTTTTATCAAGTAATAGTTTTTAATTATTGCTAATTAAAATCTTAATAAATTAATTCTATTTAGAAATAAGTTGTTTTATTTTTATAGAAAAACCAGCAAATACTAAAGTCATAATCGGGCTTAACCAATTAAATATAGCAAAGAAGAAATAGTCTGCAACGGAAACACCTAAAACACCACTTTGGTAAGCACCACATGTGTTCCAAGGAACAAGAACGGAAGTCACAGTTCCTGAATCTTCCAAAGTTCTACTCAAGTTTTCTGGTGCTAAGTTTTTATCTTCATACGCTTTTTTAAACATTTTGCCTGGAACAACAATTGCTAAATATTGGTCAGATGCAGTAACATTTAACGCTAAGCAACTTGCAACAGTACTGGCAAACAATCCAAAAGTAGTTTTTGCTAAACTTAAAAGGGATTGACTTATTTTTGATAATGCTCCTATGGCATCCATGATACCTCCAAAAACCATGGCACAAATTATGAGCCAAATGGTTCCAAGCATTCCTGACATCCCTTTCCCAGAAGCTGAAAATAATCCTTTTAAAGTTTCATTGTCAGTTGCTATTGATGTTTTTACAGTAATTGCGTCCATAACACCTCTGTATGCAGATTTAAATGATAATGATTCAACCCCTGCAATTTGTGCTACAATATGAGGTTGAAAAATAACAGCAAAAATGGCACCTAATAGCGTGCCAATTAATAATGCAACTAGTGGTGGCGTTTTTTTAATTATTAAAACTATAACTACAGCAGGTACTAAAAATATCCAAGGGTTAATATTAAACGTTGTTTTTAAGTCATTTAAAAGTACCGATGTGTCTGCTGCGCCAGAAGTATCTTGTGTGAAGCCTAGAATAATAAATACTATTAATGTTATAGTAATTGTTGGAATAGTAGTTTTTGCCATATATTTAATATGTGCAAATAATTCGCTACCAGCCATTGCGGGAGCAAGATTTGTAGTGTCACTTAACGGAGACATTTTATCTCCAAAATATGCTCCTGATAAAATTGCTCCAGCAGTCATGCCTAACGAAACACCTAGTGCTTCACCTATTCCTATAAGTGCAATACCAACAGTGGCAGAGGTTGTCCAACTACTTCCTGTTGCGATTGATATTATGGCACATATAACAACACTTGCTGCTAAAAATATTGTGGGATTTAATATTTGTAATCCATAATATATCATAGATGGGATTATGCCACTAATAAGCCATGTTCCAGCTAAAGCTCCTACCATTAATAGAATTAATAAAGCTCCTGTTGTAGATTGAATATTTTCCGCAACCTCTTCAAGCATTTGTTGGAACGAAACCTTATTAAAAGCACCAACTATTGCAGCAACAGCTCCTCCCATTAATAAAATAAATTGATTTGAACCACTTAAGGCATCATCTCCATAAACATAAACATTGAAAGCAAGCATTCCTACCAAAGCAATTACTGGAATGAGTGCTTCCCATATATTAAGTTCTTTGTTTTCAACAATATGTTCATCTTGTGGTAGTTTTGGTTTTATGTCTTGGCTTTCCATAAATTGTAAAATAGTTAAATTTTTAAAAAATGTAATGTTACGATTTTAGGCTTAGTTGTGCAAGTGAAACAAAAAGGTCCGAAGTTTAACTTCAGACCTTTTTAAATAAGTATATTGTAATTTAATGTTACACAGTTTCTTGTAACCTATTATTAGGTTCTAAAATATTTAAGTCTTCCATACATTTCCGCATAGTTTGATAGGTGCGCTCAATGTCATCATCTAATCCAATAGAAAAACGAATTAATCCATCGCTTAAACCCATTTCAATTTGCTCCTCTTCAGGAATTTCACTTGAAGTAGAGCTACCTGGAGCTGAAAATAATGTTTTGTAGAATCCTAGGCTTACCGCAAGATAACCTAAGTTTTCATGTTGCATGAGTTCCATTAAGGCATTGGCATTATTAAGTGAGCCCACATCTATAGTTAGCATACCGCCAAAGCCATATTCTATATTCATCATGGATTTAAATGTTATATGAGATGGATGTGATTCTAATCCAGGATACACTGTTTTTAAGCCATCTGCTTCAAATTTATTAGCTAGATAATGTGCATTTTTGCTATGTTGTTTCATTCTAATATGAAGAGTTCTCATATTTTTTAAAATTGAAGACGCTCTTAAGCTATCCATTGTAGAACCCAACAGCATAGATGCACCGTCGTTTACATTTCGCAATTGATCAATAAATTCTTGAGTACCACAAACTACACCACCTACAGTATCACTAGAACCATTAATGAATTTTGTTAAGCTGTGTATCACTATATCCGCACCTAGTTTTGCAGGTGAAATTGATAATGGTGAGAAAGTATTATCTACTACTAATTTTAAATTGTGTTTTTTAGCCAATTTTGATAATGCTAAAATATCAGCAACTTCTAAAAGCGGATTGCTTACAGACTCGCAGTATAGCACTTTTGTGTTTTTTGTAATAGCAGATTCTACTACATCTAGCTTTGTAATATCTACAAATGATGTTTCAATATTAAGTCTTGGTGTGAAATTTTTTAAAAAAGCGTAAGTCCCACCATAAATAGTCCTGCTTGAAACAATATGATCTCCAGCTTCACAAAGTTGTAATAAAACAGGAGTAATAGCTCCCATTCCAGATGCTGAAACATTTGCTGTTTCTGTACCTTCCATTGCAGCCAAAGCTTCGCCTAAGTATAAGTTTGAAGGCGATGTATGACGAGAGTATAAATAGCAGCCATCTGCGTTACCTTCAAAAGTATCGAACATGGTTTTTGCTGATAAGAATGTATAGGTAGAGGAGTCGGAAATTGATGGGTTAACACCACCATATTCTCCAAAGTATTGTAAATCTTGAATTTTGTTTGCTGGATTAAATGACATATTATAGTTTGATTTAAAAATGTTTTACTATCACAAATTTCGGGTTAATTAGATTAATAATCAATGTATATCATTATATTTAGAAAATAAATCTATCTAAAAGCATATTTATTGAATTAAAATAACTAATTTTAAAATTGAATTAACTATTACTGAAAATTTTTCGATTATGACATTTGACACTATTGACAGAAATTTACTAGAGTTGTTGCAGCATGATAGTAAACAAACAAACAAAGAATTATCAAACAAGTTACTTTTATCTGTTACTGCAGTTTACGAACGTATTAAAAAATTGGAGAGGGCAGGAGTTATAGAAAAGTATGTAGCTCTAGTAAATAAAGAAAAGATAAACAAGTCTTTTGTAGCGTTTTGTAATATTAAGCTTGTTCAGCATACACACGATTATGTTATTAAATTTGAAAAAGAGGTTGCTAATTTAAATGAAGTTGTTGAATGTTATCATATTAGTGGCGATTACGATTATTTATTAAAAGTTTTGGTAGCCGACATGAAAGCTTTTAGAGAATTTATGGTAGAAAAACTAACCACCATCAGTCATATAGGTAGTACTCATAGTACATTCATGATTAATGAGGTAAAGTTTACAACAGCTATTAATATTTGATTTTATGTCATCAACCAAATATAAATTAGCTGAATTTTTATTCATATTTATAATTCTTCCTATTTCATTTGCATTAAAATTTTCCATTAGGATTAAGTTATTCATAGGTGTTATAGGGTTATTATATGTCATTTTTATATTACTAAGAATTGAAAAGAATAAATTTGTAATTGCACCAAATATTAACTGGAACGCTTTCTGGAAGCATACGTCTATTAAATTTATAGTTATTGCCATAATAACAACTGTGTTTGTTTGGTTTACTGGTAAAGAGGTGTTGTTTAATGTAATACTTAATAAACCTAAACTGTGGGTAATAATTTTGTTTATCTATAGTTTCTTTTCCGTTTATCCGCAAGAATTAATTTATAGAACTTTCTTTTTTCAGCGTTACAAATCATTCTTTAAAAGCAGTAATTTATTATTGTTTGTTAATGCAATTGTATTTTCACTTGGTCATATATTTTTTAGAAATACTTTGGTTTTAATGCTTACTTTTTTAGGAGGTTTACTCTTTGCTTTTACATATAACAAAACAAAATCCACACTTTTAGTATCCATAGAACACGCTATTTATGGATGTTGGTTGTTTACTGTTGGGATGGGAAGTATGCTTGGGTTTCCTTCGTAGAATTTAGAAAATTAGAATGACACTATATTAATACCAGCGTTTCTTTTTCTTTTTTGAAGCGGCCGATTTTCTACCTTTCCTGTGTTTGCTGCCTTTCTTTTTGTGTACTTCAGGTTTTGCTTTCGGGTCTAGAGGATACGGATGATTTTCTTCAACAGGAATGGTTGTATGGATTAACTTTTGAATACTCAGTACATAATCTTTTTCGTCAGCAGAACAAAACGAATACGATATTCCTGTATTTCCTGCTCTTCCAGTTCTTCCAATACGATGTACATAAGTTTCAGCTACATTTGGCATATCGAAATTAATAACTGCATCTAGATTATCAATATCAAGACCGCGTGCGGCAACATCTGTTGCTATTAAAATATTAACTTCTTTATTTTTAAATCTATTTAAAGCAGTTTGTCTTGCACTTTGTGTTTTATCACCATGAATACTACCAACATTATAATTGTTTTTGAGCAGTGTTTTTTCTAATTTATCTACTCCAAATTTTGTACGTCTAAATATGATAATGTTTCCTTTTATGGTATTTCTAAGTAAATGCAGGCACAGTTCTATTTTCTTTGGTTTTGGCGTAAAGTATAGCCATTGATTAATATTTTTAGTAACTGAAGACGTAGCAGAAATTTGAACTCTTTCAGGAGTCTTTAAGATTGTATTAGCTAATTGCTCAACCTTATAAGGCATGGTCGCCGAAAACAATAACGTCTGCTTTTGTTTTTGACACAAGCGTTCAATTTTTTTAACATCATCAATAAAACCCATATCTAACATTAAATCGGCTTCATCTAGTACTAATACCTCAATATAGTCTAGGTTAATAATGTCTTGTTTGTGTAAATCTAGGAGACGACCAGGAGTAGCCACCAAAATATCAACGCCTTTTTTAAGAATATCCTTTTGAGGTTCAATAGATGTACCTCCAAAAACTACTGCTGTTCTTAAATTGGTGTATTTTCCGTATACTTTGAAGTCGTTTTCAATTTGTCCGGCAAGCTCACGCGTTGGACTAATGATTAGAGACCTAATTTTTTTACCCTTTTTGGGAGCGTCTAGTTTGCTTATTAATAATTCTAAGATAGGCAAAGCAAAGGCAGCAGTTTTTCCAGTACCTGTTTGTGCTGAAGCAATGACATCTTTTTTATCTAATACCAAAGGAATAGTGCTTTCCTGCACAGGAGTAGGAACACTGTAATTTTTTTCTGAAAGAGCTTTTAATAGTGAATTACTTAGCTGGAGTGCTTTAAAGGACATATTGAATTTATTTAGATTGAATGTCTAAAATAGTTTTAACACGGCCAATTTTACCTGATTCTAATTGCACTTTAATACCATGAGGATGATTTGACGACTTAGTAAGTAACCGCTTAACTATACCATGAGTTAGATTGCCCGAACGTTGATTGTGCTTTTCTACAATAGCAACGTGCTTACCAATTTGGATGTCTTTTCTAAGTTTTCCATCCAATTGAATATGCTCCATTAGTATATAATATAGCGTTTTATTAGGATACTTTATTTAAGGCTTTTCCATTTTTGTATTCGCCTAAAACAATAACATCTTTACTTTTTTCGTATTCTTTTATAGCAAATTCCATTTGCTTTTGATTATCTCTCCTTATTTTTATTCCTGTTCTAGATCCTCTATTTCTTATTTCAATATAAAATCCGTCTCTTAAATCTAAAGGTCTTGTTGGAGGTCTTCCCATAATTATCTATAACTTTTTGTTGTGAATGTATTGAAAATTTATTTAAAATAAGATTTTAAATAAAAAATCAATCTGGCAAAGATACAATAAGTTTGGATTAAAATCCTACTCTATTATAGATTATAGTTATGGCAGTATAAAGCACTCTATTATAACCTTTTAATAGCTGCTTCAGCACAACGCTCACCATCCATTGCTGCTGATACAATGCCACCTGCATAACCACCGCCTTCACCACACGGAAATAAGCCTTGAACTTCGGGATGTTCTAGCTGGTCATTTCTAGGGATTGTTACTGGAGATGAAGTTCTCGATTCAACACCAACCACATTGGCTTCATTTGTGTAGTAGCCCTTCATTTTTTGCCCAAAGGCTGTTAAGCCTTTGCGTAATCTGCTTCCAATTATTTTTGGTAATAAGGAGTGTAAAGGAGCAGATTTTAGTCCAGGTTGATAAGAGGTATCATTTAAAGTATCAGATAATTTGCCATCAACAAAGTCGGTTAACCGTTGTGCAGGTGCTGTTTGGCTTCGACCACCCGAAGTGTATGCTAATCGTTCTAAATCTTTTTGATATTCTAAGCCTTTTAGCACTCCATAATGATCGTATTTTGGAATGTCCTGATGTACATTAATTTCAACTACAATTCCAGAATTTGCATACGCATTATTTCGTTTAGAAGGAGACATTCCATTTACTACCACTTCTCCATTAGCAGTTGCAGCAGGTACTATAAAACCTCCAGGACACATACAAAAGGAATAGACACCTCTATCATTTATTTGGCGTACGAGACTATAAGAAGCTGCTGGTAATAATGCGTCACGATGCCCTTTGCAGTGGTATTGAATAGTATCAATAATATGTTGTGGATGCTCAACACGGACTCCCATAGCAAAAGATTTTGCTTCTAAAGCTATATTTTGCTTGTGCAACAAATAATAAATATCTCTTGCAGAATGTC
>JAADHG010000303.1 GCA_013151975.1 Chlorobiota bacterium
ACTCAACTATCCTAATAAAATTACTAAGACCGATTTTGAAGGTTGGACACAAGAACGCGGATTATATTTTCCAAGCGAATGGGCTTCAAACTTCACTCCTATTTTGTCAATGAACGATAAAGGAGAAACACCAAAAGATGGCAGTTTGCTAGTCGCAAAATATGGTAAAGGGTACTATATATACACAGGTCTTAGTTTTTTTAGAGAATTTCCTGCAGGAGTTTCCGGAGCTTATAGACTTTTTGCAAACATGCTTTCTATTGGAAAAGACAATATTAATATTGACCATAAATTAAATGACTAAAATGGCAGAAAAAACAACTCAGAAATATAAATGGGAACCCATTTACACCATTGTATTAGTGGTCAATACTATATACTTTATTTTATTCTATTTACTAATGAATTCATTCTCTTAATATGCAAACATTAGACTGGATTGTTTTAGGCTTAACCTTATTTTTTATTGTTGCATATGGTACTTGGAAAACACGAGGCAGCAAAAATGTACAAGATTATATTCGCGGTGGTAATCAATCAAAATGGTGGACTATAGGTTTATCAGTAATGGCAACCCAAGCAAGTGCCATCACTTTTTTATCAACGCCAGGACAAGCCTTTCATAGTGGAATGGGGTTTGTGCAGTTTTATTTTGGGCTTCCTATTGCAATGGTTATTATCTGTATGGTTTTTATTCCGCTTTATCATCGTTTAAAAGTATATACAGCTTATGAATTTTTAGAAGGTCGTTTCGATTTAAAAACACGTAGCCTAACAGCTATTCTATTTTTAATACAACGTGGCTTAGCTGCAGGAATTACCATTTTTGCACCTGCTATAATCTTATCAGTTGTACTAGGTTGGGATTTAATTTTACTCAATATTATTATTGGTGCATTGGTTATTATTTACACCGTATCTGGCGGCACAAAAGCTGTAAGTGTAACTCAAAAATATCAAATGGCAGTGATTTTCACAGGTATGTTTATCGCCTTTTATATCATTGTTAATGCCTTACCAGAAGGCATTACGTTTACCAAGGCACTTGACATTGCTGGAGCTAGTGGCAAAATGGATATTTTAGATTTTTCGTTTAGCTTAGACAATCGCTATACATTTTGGAGTGGTATTATTGGTGGAACCTTTTTAATGCTCTCTTACTTTGGTACAGATCAAAGCCAAGTACAACGCTACCTTTCAGGGAAATCGATACGAGAAATGCGCTTAGGGTTAATCTTTAATGGTATCGTAAAAGTGCCTATGCAATTCTTCATTTTATTAGTTGGTGTTATGGTATTTGTGTTTTATCAATTTAATGCATCTCCAATTAATTTTAATCCTGAAGCTACAAAGGCTGTTGAAAATTCTTCATATGCTACGGCATATCATAATTTGCAAATTGAACAAGATAAAATATTTAAAGAGAAACAAATACTCATCAATAAATTTATAGATTCTAAAGATGAAACCGTTACACAATCTATTGCTCTAGCTAATGAAGCCGATATAAAAAACAGAGAAGCAGCTCAAGAGATTATAGAAAAAGTAGCTGCAGAAACAAATACCAAAATAGAATCAAACGATAAAGACTATGTGTTTATCCATTTTATTTTAAACAACTTACCTAGAGGCTTAATTGGCTTATTACTTGCCGTTATTTTAAGCGCTGCAATGTCTAGTACCGCAAGCGAACTTAATGCTTTAGCATCTACTACTACCATTGATTTGTACAAGCGAAATCTTAATGGCACAAGAGATGAAAAGCACTATGTAAATGCTACTAAGTGGTTTACATTGGGTTGGGGAATTCTTGCCATTGGTATTGCTTGTATTGCAAATTTATTTGAGAATTTAATTCAGCTAGTAAATATTATTGGTTCTATATTCTATGGTAACGTTTTGGGAATTTTCTTAATAGCATTTTTCTTTAAATATATAAAAGCAAATGCAGTGTTTACAGCTGCTTTAATTACTCAAATTATTATTATTAGCCTATTCCTTTTAGATAAATACAACCATATTAATTTACCATTTTTATGGCTAAATTTTGTAGGTTGTACTATAGTAATTCTAATTGCATATTTTATACAAATCCTTAGTAATAACAATCCTCATATAGACAATATGTCTAGTATCGGAACTTAGATAAATAACTTATATTAAAAAAGCCAACTAAGTTAAATAGTTGGCTCTTTTAATAATTGTAATACACCTTTTTACTGCATCCACTCAGCAATAGATTCATTATTCATTTTTACATAAGCATCATTTCCTGCTTCTTCAGCACCTGCCAACGATTTTTTAGCCAACTCAATAGCTCCTTTTTTGTCTCCTGCTGCAGCATAAATTAAAGATTGTTGTCTTAATTGCCAAAAGCGTGGTGTTTCAGTCATACTCATCGCTTTATCAATCCATTCTTTAGCTTTGTTTATATCTTTACCTTCATCAAAATAATAAGAAGCAGCACCATAGTAATCACCAAATCCTGGGCCACTCATTGTTTTATCAATCGCTGCCATAACCGTTTCATCTGTTGGTACTGTAAACGGAATTGTAACATAAGTCTTTTCCCAGATTATATCTAAAGAAGCTCCAGAACTTTTAATATTATTAATATCTATTAAAAATGTTTCAACATTAAAAGGAAGAAGATTAACTTGTACTGTAGCTTTTGCAGCAACCTTTGTATCATCCCAATCTCTAGGTGTGCCTGATCCTTTATACTCCGTATAGAAAAACACATCCCATGATGTTTCGTTAGGTGTAACGAAAATAGCATAAGTTCCTGCTTTTACTGGTTGTCCCGCTATAGTAACATCGTCACTAAATGTAATTTTAGTTCTGGCGTTTGCACCTGCTCTCCAAACTTTCCCATAAGGCTCAAGTTCTCCAAATATTTCTCTACCTTTTACTCCAGGTCGAGAATATTCAATAGTAATATCTGTTAATCCTACTTTTTGTTCTACTTTAGAAAAAGGACTGGGTGCTGGTGTCTTTATCTGTGCATTTACAGCATAAGATAATGTAAATGCGATTGCAATTAATACTAGTTTTTTCATTTTGATTAGGTTTTAATGTTTATAAAATAATAGAGTTCTAAAATACAAATTACTACAGCCAGCAAATGTTAATATATCCTTAAAATAAGTAGCTTACACTTCCTCATATTAATGGCAACTGCAAACCAATATTAAAGCAACTTTTTGTTAATCTTTTGGCGAAGATTATTAGCTAACTTTATAGACAACTCAAAAAGGGTTTTTATTCTATAATTAAAATTTAAAAGAGAGTAGAATCCTCTAAAATTATTATATTTATAAGAATAAAAAAACTAACCACAATGAGAATAAAAGCATTCCTAGTACTAACACTCTGTTTAGTAATAAGTACATCTTCCGCTCAAAAGAAAATGAGCGAAACTAAAAAAGCAATCATTGCTTCTGTAGAAAAACACAAATCCAATCTTATTAAAATTAGTGATGCCATTTGGGCGCTTGCTGAAACTGCTTTTGAAGAAAATCAATCTTCAAAAATATTATCGGACTATGCCGAACAACAAGGCTTCACTGTAGAACGCGGTGTTGCAGGCATGCCAACCGCATTTGTAGCCACTTATGGCTCAGGGAAACCTGTTATAAGTGTTTTAGGTGAATTTGACGCCCTTCCTGGATTATCACAAAATACCGAACCCACCAAATCTCCTATTGTTGATGGAGAACCTGGTCATGGTTGCGGACACAATTTATTTGGTGCTGGTAGTCTAGGTGCTGCAGTTGCGATAAAAGAGCTCATTGAAAACGGCACACTAAAAGGCACTATTAAGTTTTTTGGAACACCAAGTGAAGAAAAATATTTTGGAAAGATATGGATGGTCAATGCTGGTCTTTGGGATGATGTAGATGTAAATATTAGTTGGCATCCCTCTGCCGAAATAAAAGCAGACGTCAAAGTTCTTTAGCACTTGTAGATTTTAAAATAGAGTTTTACGGACAAGCAGCTCACGCCTCTGGAGACCCATGGAATGGTCGTAGTGCGTCGGATGCTTTAGAATTATATACTACAGGTATTAATTATTACAGAGAGCATGTAAAACAAACCGTTAGAATGCATTACCACATACAAGATGCGGGTAAAGTGGTTAATGTAGTACCCGATTATGCGCGTTTATGGATGCGTGTTCGCGATACCAAACGCTCTGGTATGATGCCTGTATATAATCGTGTTATGGAAATGGCAGAAGGTGCAGCAATTATGGCTAATGTAGATTATAAAGTATCGCTCATCTCTGGTATTTATGAGGAGGTATTAGTAAATCGTGAAGGCGGAAAAATTATGCAATCTAATCTAGAATTACTTGGTCCTATTGCATATACCGATGAAGAAATTGCCTTTGGGAAAGGCATACAAGAAGCCACAGGAAAAAAGCAAGTAGGTATGGATAGTAGCATACATCCTCTTGAAGAAACTAAAGAACACCCAGGAGGCGGTTCTACCGATGTTGGGGATGTGAGCTGGAACGTAGCCAATATTAATCTAGGGGTAACAACCGCACCTAAAGATACGCCTTGGCATTCTTGGGCTGTTGTAGCCTGTGGTGGTATGAGTATTGGGCACAAAGGCATGACCTATGCTTCTAAAGCTATGGCAATGACCATGGCCGATTTATTTGAAAACCCTGATTTGGTAGCTAAAGTAAAAGCCGAATATAAAGAACGTAAAGGTGACGAAGTGTACAAATCTATAATCCCTGAAGGACCACCACCCCTATTAATAATAGGGGGAATTAATAATACTTTAAACAACTAAACTTCCTGCTGTCCCTATTAATTTAAGGATAACAGGAGGTTTTATACATCTTATAACACGTTGGGACACATTTAAAAACAGACAATGGCGACAGTATTAATAACAGGAGGAACGGGACTTGTCGGCAGGCATCTTTGCAAGAAACTGCAAGAAAAGGGATATGACGTTGCCATTTTGAGCAGGACAAAGAAACAAGAGGTTGCAACACCCACTTACACTTGGGACTTGGACAAAAAGGAAATTGAAAAAGAAGCCATTGACACAGCTGACTACATTATTCATCTTGCAGGAGCAAACATCGGTGATAAAAGATGGACATCTAAAAGAAAACTATTGATTATCAACAGCCGTGTCAAGACAGGGCAACTGATTTTTAGCAAAATCAAAGAACAGAACAAAGAGCTGAAAGCTTTCATATCAGCATCAGCAATCGGGTATTACGGCACAATAACATCAGACAAAATCTTCACCGAGACAGACACGCCTGCAAATGACTTCCTTGGAGATACTTGCAGACAGTGGGAACAATCAACCGACCGATTTAAGGACTTAGGAATAAGGACAGTCAAAATAAGGACAGGCGTTGTACTCACAAGACAAGGAGGTGCATTGTCAAAAATGCTAACTCCTGTAAAAATGGGCGTTGGTTCAGCAATAGGTAACGGAAGACAATACCTGCCTTGGATACACATTGACGACCTGTGCAACATCTACATCAAAGCGATAGAGGATGTGCAAATGGACGGTGCTTACAATGCAGTAGCACCAGACCACAAGACAAACAAAGAATTCACTCGGACATTAGTTCGCGTTCTGAAAAAACCTTTTTGGTTTCCGAATATTCCTGCCATTACAATGAAATTGATATTTGGTAAAATGTCTGAGATACTTTTAGGAGGGAGCAGAATATCGGTCGACAAGATTAAGGCAACAGGATACAACTTTCTGTTTCCTGAACTTGAAACTGCTTTGACTGACTTAAATAAAAAATAAAAACGTACCCCAACAAAAAATATAGTGCATATCGCAATTAATTGTAAATATGAATGTTAGTGCTTCTATAAAAATTTGCAGAAACTTGAGAAATATTAGTTTCAAAATGCGGCACGCACCATATTCAACCCGATGAAACACATTTACTTTAAGATGCAATGTCAGCGTAGCTGCGCAGATTAAAGTAAATGTATTTCATCTAAGGGTTAAACCAAATTGCAGGTAAATCTATCTTAATAAAATATCGCCTTCGACGGGCGTCGAACCTAAACGTGTACCATCGTCGGTTAACAGTAATTTGAATCTGCTCCTTAAACTCTCAATATAATAAATTTGACAACTAACGGTAGCAACGCTACCTACTTGGTAAACTATACTTTATGATAACCTGTTTTTCGTGGGTTTGTATCACAAACAATAGTTATTCAAATTCAGTATCTTTCCATTTGCAAAGCAGAACTACGTTTAACCCTTAGTTCATTAAAAACATATAAACTAAAAATTTGACAAATGGAAAAAATTTGGGTAATAACTATATCGCTTTTTTTAATAATCACTTTTCTTTTTTGGAGGCTTACTAGTGGCCATTTCAAAAAAGAATATGGTAAAAAGTTGTGGAAACAATGGGGAACGAGACTTTTTTATTGGCAAGGTGCAATATACACCAGTACTGGAATTACAATTCTAATAATGTTTCTTTTAAAATGTGCAAATGTTTTGACTTTTTAGAAGTCTAAAAAACAAGAACAAAAGAGAATAACTGTTGACAACAAAGAACTGAGCTAAATATGAAACTAATAAATACACTAAAAGACACCAAAGAAAGCACCTTGAAATTCTTCGATTTACCAGATACCGATTTGGATAAATCTTATGAAGAAGGTAAATGGACTATTAGACAATTATTAAATCATTTAGCAGATGCCGAAACTGTACTTTACGATAGAATACGAAGAGTAATAGCGAAGCCTAAGCAGGTCGTTTGGAGTTTTGACCAAAAAGCATGGGCAAAAAACCTTAATTATAACAAATTCCCGTTATCGATTAATAAGCAAATCTACAGTTCAGTTCGCGATTCAATTATTTATCTTACAAATGAATTCTACGAAACTAAAGGTGATAATGAATTTATACATAGTGAAACAGGTCTTAGACTATTAAAAGACGAGTTTGAAAAAGTGGCGTTGCACAATCAACATCATCTCAATCAGATAAAAAAAGCTTTGAACAAATAATTGGTTTATTTTAAAGGTTGTTAACATAAAGAGGGGATTTTAAATCTCTCTTAATCTATCCTCTCAATCTTCGCACCAATAGCACGTAAGCGCTCATCTATACATTCGTAGCCACGATCTATTTGTTCAATATTATGAATAATTGAAGTCCCTTCGGCAGATAAAGCCGCAATAAGTAACGAAATACCTGCTCTAATATCAGGCGAAGTCATTGTTGTTGCTTTTAACTGTGATTTAAAATCATGACCTATAACCGTTGCACGATGTGGATCGCATAAAATGATTTTTGCGCCCATGTCAATCAATTTATCTACAAAAAATAAGCGACTTTCAAACATTTTTTGATGTACTAACACTTCTCCTTTTGCTTGGGTTGCTACCACCAAAACGATACTCAATAAATCTGGTGTAAACCCAGGCCAAGGTGCATCTGCAATTGTAAGTATAGAACCATCAATATAGTTTTGTATTTCGTAGCCATTGGTATGCTCTGGCACAAAAATATCGTCTCCTTTCTGTTCTACAGTAATCCCTAATTTTCTAAATACATTGGGGATTTGTCCTAAATCTTTCCAGCTTACATTTTTAATTGTAAGTGCACTTTTAGTCATAGCTGCCAATCCAATCCAACTTCCAATTTCAATCATATCTGGAAGCATGGTATGCTCAGTTCCACCTAAACTTTCAACACCTTCAATAGTTAACAAATTAGACCCGATACCAGTTATTTTTGCACCCATTCTATTCAGCATTTTACATAACTGCTGTAAATAAGGCTCACAAGCTGCATTGTAAATTGTAGTAACGCCTTTAGCCAAAACCGCCGCCATAACAATGTTAGCAGTTCCCGTTACTGAAGCTTCATCGAGCAACATATCTGTTCCTTTAAGTCGCTTGGCTTCAACACCATAAAAATAATCTTCAGGATTATAACGAAAGGTAGCTCCTAGTTTAATAAAACCTTCAAAATGCGTATCTATACGACGTCTCCCTATTTTATCACCTCCAGGTTTTGGAATATAGCCTTTACCAAAACGTGCCAGTAATGGACCAACAATCATTATAGAACCTCTTAATCCTCGTGCATCTTTTTTAAATTCAGCCGATTCTAAATATGCCATATTTACCGCATCAGCTTGAAAACTATACGAACCATGAGATTCCTTAGTAACTTTTACACCCAACTTTCCTAAGAGTGTAATAAGCTTATTAACATCAATGATATCTGGAATATTTTGAATGGTAATTTTCTCAGGCGTTAAAAGAACAGCACATAAAATTTGAAGCGCTTCATTCTTGGCTCCTTGTGGCTGAATTTCGCCTTTGAGTTTGTGGCCTCCTTCAATTCTAAATGTTTTCACTAAAAATTAAGATAGAATTAGTAACGTTTGCGGTTACGATTATTATTGTTATGTTTTTTGTACGTTTTCTTTGGGTTATTAAACTTTCTTTTAGAACGCATTAAACTCGTAGAATCGCTCAAGTCTTCTTCACTTTCTCTAAGGTTAATCTTGCCGTCAGATAATTCAAATAAATGATTATAAATAACATCATCCTCAACCGTATCTTTATTCCAGTTTAAAAAGCACTTTTTCATATGATTTGCAATAGTGTAAACTAAAGCCTCTTTCATTTCTCCATCTTCCCAAGTGTTTGCAACATCTATCATGGTTTTAATATTATTGCCATAAAAACGATACTTAGGGTAATTTTGAGGGTATTTTAATGGTTCTGGGCAAGCTTCTAATACTTCCCTTGATGGTATATCATAAGGCGAATCGGCATCCAATTTAAAATCGGACATGATAAAAAGTTGATCCCATAACTTATGCTGAAAATCTGGTACATCTCTTAAATGTGGCTGTAGATTACCCATTACGGAAATAATAGCCTTTGCCAGTTTATTACGCTCTTCTTTGGTTTCACGCGAGGTTGCGTAATTAATCATTTTTTGCATATGTCTTCCATACTCTGGAATGATTAAATGCTCTCGCTCTGTGTTATACTCTAATTGATCTATCAAAATAAATTATTATGTGTAGAATTAATTGTTTTTTATGAAGCTTTCAACAATGCGCAAAAATACAAAAAAATAAACAATACTAAGAGGTTTTAGTATATTTTTGAGCTGCACGATTATAAATTCTTCGCCTTTAATATCTATAACGAAATTACGCCTTCAATAGTACTTGTTACTTCTATATACTTTGCAATGACTGCTTCTGGATTTTTCATAACCACATTAATAGAAATACTGGTGTACTTTCCATTTTTAGATTCAATAGTTTTAATGACTGCTCCTAAATTGTCAAAAACAACTTCTATCTCAGCAATTTTTTTTACATCAGACTTTAAAATAAACTTATATAGATATTCTGAAGGCCATTCAGTAGTTTCTAATAGTTGTGTTTTTAACTTTTTATAAAATTCTTCTGCATTAGCTTTATCGCTCATAATTCTTGTTTATAGAATTGCAAATATAATTTTTTAGTTAGAAGTTAGAAACCAGAAGCCAGAAGTTTAACACTTGATTTCTTTTCAAATTTATCTATTTTGATAAAAATCTTGGGTATTCAAAAATTCATACTAAATATTTTAAACTGAATACTGCACACTGAATACTTTGTTATTCCCTTTTTAATTACGATTTTTACAGCTAAAACCTTGCCAATTTTGAGTACAAAAAGAATTGTTATAACTGGAGGTCCTGGAACAGGCAAAACATCTATTATTAACGAACTAATTAGACGAGATATTTCATGCTTAGAAGAAATTTCTCGTCAGGTAACTTTAGATGCCAGAAATAATGGTGTTGAGCAGCTCTTTTTAACTAAGCCTTTATTATTTAGTGAACTTTTATTAAAAGGACGCAAGGTGCAATTTATGGAGGCTGATAAAATAGAAACAGATTATGTGTTTTTAGACAGAGGCATTCCAGATGTTGTAGCGTATATGGATTATATTGGTGATAATTACCCAGAACTATTTACCGAAGCTTGCCAAACTAATATTTATGATTACGTCTTTATTTTAGCGCCTTGGCAAGAGATTTTTATTAGTGATGCTGAACGCTATGAAAACTATGAACAAGCGGTTGAGATTCATCATCATTTAGTAAATACATATACCAAGTACAACTATAAACTTATTAATGTTCCTTTTAATTCTATTAAAGCGCGCACAAATTATATTTTAAATATTGTTGAAAACACCTAATGCAACATCCAATACAAATATTAGAACGTTATTGGAACTTTACCAGTTTTAAACCTCTTCAAGAAGACATTATTAACGCTGTTATTGAGGGTGAAGATACTTTTGCATTATTACCTACAGGTGGCGGAAAATCGATGTGCTTTCAAATTCCAGCTTTAGCCAAAGAAGGTATTTGTATTGTTATATCGCCACTTATTGCTTTAATGAAAACCCAAGTAAGTGCCTTAAAAGACAAAAACATTAAAGCCATGGCATTAACAAGTGGTTATAGATATGATACGCTTAGCACCATGCTAGATAATTGTATTTATGGTAATTACAAGTTTTTATATCTGTCGCCAGAACGCCTGCAACAAGATATTGTTCAAGTCCGAATTAAACAAATGAATGTGAACTTAATTGCTGTTGATGAAGCCCACTGTATCTCACAATGGGGAAATGATTTTAGGCCTGCATATAAGAACATTACGCTGCTTAGAGAACTTCAACCCAATGCAAATATAATAGCACTTACCGCATCTGCTACACCAAATGTTGTTGACGATATTATTAAAGAACTTGATTTTATTAACCCACAGGTATTTAAGCAATCTTTTAAAAGGGATAACTTGGCATATATGGTTTTTGAAACTGAAGACAAGTTTTTTAAACTGGAACAAATCCTAAAAAAAAACCCGCAATCATCAATAATATATGCCAGAAGTAGGAAACATACTTTTGAAATCAATACTTATTTAGAAAACAAAGGGTTTAAAAGTACCTATTATCATGGCGGTTTATCAAATGATGAAAAAGAAAAACATGTAGAAGAATGGTTTAACAATCAAAAACAAATCATGGTGGCCACAAATGCTTTTGGAATGGGTATTGATAAGGCCGATGTAAAAACAGTGATACATGTTAATCTACCAGATAGTATTGAAAGTTATTTTCAAGAAGCTGGTCGTGCAGGTAGAAATGCTGAAAAAGCTTATGCCATCATTTTAAAAAATAAAGGTGATGAGCAACGTGTTAAGAGTCAATTTTTAAGTGTTTTACCCACGGTAGATTTTATCAAACAAGTGTATAGAAAATTATCTAACTATTTTCAAATCTCTTATGGAGAAGGTGAATTTTCTACATTTGAATTTAATTTTAATGCCTTTTGTAAAACCTATAAGTTTAATACATTAATTGCTTATAATGCACTTCAAATTCTAGACAGAACGAGTGTTATTAGTTTGTCTCAACAATATCACAACACCTCTTTTATATCGTTTATAGTAAGTAATACAGTATTATTCAAATATCTAGAAACAAATCAAGATACAAATCAAGTTGTAAAGTCTATTTTAAGAACTTATGGCGGTATTTTTGAACAAGAAGTAAAGATAAATACAGCTGCTATTGCTAGCAAAGTAAATGCCAATGAAGATTTTGTAATACAAACACTTATAAAATTACAAAAAGATGCTATAATTACCTTAAAGTTAACAAAAACAGATGCTGAAATTACCTTTATTGAACCTAGAGAAGATGATAAAACCATAAACCGAATTGCACGATCAATTGAACAACAAAACAAGCTTAAAACCAAACACGTTAAGTCCGTTTTAAATTATGTAAATAATGATACACTTTGTAAAAGCAAACAACTACTCTCCTATTTTGGAGAAACAAAACTTGAAAATTGCGGTATTTGTTCAGTGTGTATATCTGACACACCACTTTCAAGGACTCAAATAAGAGAAAGTATCGCACATATTAGTGCTGTATTAAAAGAAAACCCTTTATCTTCCAGAGAGATTATGGCTAAAACAAAAATTAAAGACACACATATTACCTCTATTTTAAAAGAAATGTTAGAGAAAAATATGATTGAAATAACAAGTACAAATTCATACAAGAATATTAAAAAATAAACGTGAAAAAAGATTTAAGAATTGTATTTATGGGCACTCCAGATTTTGCAGTGACCATTTTAAAAGCATTAGTTGAGCACAACTACACTATTGTAGGTGTCATTACTGCTCCAGATAAACCTGCTGGTAGAGGACGAAAATTACACGAATCGGCGGTTAAAACGTATGCAGTGTCTCAAGGCTTACACATTTTACAACCCACAAATTTAAAGGATGAATCATTTATTGAAGAGCTAAAATCTTTACAGGCTAACCTTCAAATTGTGGTTGCCTTTAGAATGCTTCCAAAAGTAGTTTGGCAAATGCCAGAGCTTGGTACTTTTAATCTTCATGCATCATTGCTACCAAATTACCGTGGCGCTGCTCCAATAAATTGGGCAATAATAAATGGTGAAGATAAAACGGGTGTATCTACTTTTTTTATTGATGAAAAAATAGATACTGGCGCTATGATTCTTCAAAAAGAACAAGATATTCTTCCTCATGAAACTGCTGGCGAATTACATGATAAGCTTATGTATTTAGGAAGCAATTTGGTTATTGAAACCGTAAAACTTATTGAGAAAGGAAATGTAAAAACAATCCCACAACCCAAAAATATTAACATAAAAACGGCGCATAAACTCAATAAAGAAAACTGTTTTATAGATTGGAATGATTCCATGAATAATATTTACAATAAAGTAAGAGGCTTAAATCCGTATCCTGCAGCTTGGTGCTTATTAAAAAATAACGGTGAGGAATTAAATGTGAAAGTATATCATGTTGAAAAGTGTGAAGCCACACATAATTTGGAGATTGGACAAATAATAACAACTAAAAAAGATATAAAGGTAGCAGTTACAAAAGGGTTTATATTTTTAACAGAAATCAAGCTACCAGGAAAACGAAAAATGGATATAAAATCGCTTTTAAACGGCTATACTTTTAATGCAAACGCTAAAATGCTCTAAACCCCTGTCAATGCTGGTATTTTAAATATTAGTTAAAAGCAATACCCTTTATTAACAATTGCCCTAAGTTATCAACAAAAAAGTGAATTTCCCTTGCTATTACTTGCGTGAATGGATTTTACGTATAATTTTGTATAAGGATTTAACAAAACTGTAATCCTAAATAATAACAATTTAAAAATTTAATTTTATGAACAAAACAGATTTAATCAATGGAATGGCAGAAAATGCTGGTATCACTAAAGCTGCTGCTAAGAAAGCATTAGATGGTTTATTAATTGACATTGAAGGAGCATTACAAAAAGGAAAAAGAGTTTCTTTAGTAGGTTTTGGATCTTGGTCAGTTTCTAGAAGAGCTGCAAGAGATGGTAGAAATCCTCAAACAGGAGCAACTATAAGAATTAAAGCTAAAAATGTAGTTAAGTTTAAAGCTGGATCAGATTTAAGTAGCGCAGTAAACTAAAATTATACATAAAGTATTTAAAAAAGACTCGTTAAATAACGGGTCTTTTTTTATACATTAAAATAATAATGTTGCTTTTTAAACAAATATGTATTAGATTTAAGTGTGAAAAACAAGAGACTATGGTTAATCTACATCCCAAAAAAGGCCATTTACTCATAGCCGAACCTTCAATACTTGGAGACCTCTCCTTCAATAGATCTGTGATTTTACTTGCCGACCATAATGAAGAAGGTTCTATAGGTTTTATTTTAAACAAACCTCTTGATTATACTATCAATGACTTAATTCCAGAAATTGAAGCCTCTTTAAAAATTTACAATGGCGGTCCAGTTGAGCAAGACAATCTTTATTTTATCCATAAAATACCAAACTCAATTCCTAATAGTATTGAAATTTCTCATGGTATATTTTGGGGAGGAGACTTTAATACCGTTAAGGAGTTAATTAATAACGGAGAGTTAAATAATAATGATATTCGTTTCTTTTTAGGATATACAGGTTGGGAAGCTGACCAGCTTGTTAGTGAATTAATCTCTAATACTTGGATTATTACTAAAAATATCTATGCTGATTCTATTATAGAAAAGAGTGACATTACATTTTGGAAAGAAAAAATGTTAGAATTAGGTGGCGAATATAGCATCTGGTCTAATGCTCCAGATGATCCCTCATATAATTAAGTTAATCTTACCTTTACATTTAATTTTGCCAAAATATTTTTAGACACTTCAGTATTAAATACTCTTTTTCTATAATGAGTAATAGGTTGTATTCCTGTTATAGTATTGGTTAAAAACAATTCATCTGCTTTTTGAAGTTCAAAAGGTGAGATAGATACTTCTTCAAACGAAAACTCAGGCATTAATTTAATAATATCAATAATTTGTTTTCGCATTACACCTTTTATGCAACCATCGTAAAGAGGAACTGTTTTTATGGTAGTTCCTTTAACTAAAAAAATATTGGCATTTAATGCTTCAACTACACTTTTATTAGTGTTTAAAATCAAACAATTATTCAAATTATTTTCTTTTGCGTATATGCTTCCAACTACATTAATAAGCCTATTGTTGCTCTTTAACGTCGACAATAAACTTGGTGCGATATAATAATCTTTAAAAAGATCTACTCTATATTCTGAATCGTTACATACATAAAAATCGATTTCTAAAACCTTAGTAGAAATTAAAAAATCTACATCGTTAGTTATCGGATTAAATAAACCGCCTTCTTTACGCCAAACCTGTAATTTTGCACGAACAGTAACGTGTGACTGATTATTTGCTGCTATAAGTTTTAGTAATTCTGTTTCCAGAAATTCTAAGGTAAAATACATAGGGATTTCCATACGTAAAATACGCATAGAAGCCATTAACCTAAAATAATGATCTTCTAAAAAGAATACCTTATTATGAGAGATTTTTATAGTTTCAAAAACAGTATCTCCATAAGCAAATCCTCTATTATAAATAGATAGTGAAGCGTCTTCTTTATTTAAAATATGTCCGTTAGAATTAACCATAAAAAATCCCGAATAAAATCGGGACAAATATAATTTAAATAAAGAAATTATTTAAGCAGATCCCAAAACCTGTTTTAAATCTGAAATTTGATTTTCCCATAACATTTTAGCCTCTTCTATTTCATCTTCTTCAGCAAAATCGGTAACCATTAAAGATACATCTTTAGTAATATCGTCTACCTGAATTCTAATTTCAAAATATGTACTAGAGTCATCATCACCATTCAACCATTTAAATTTAACACGCTCTCCACTTTTTTTACTTAATAATTTGGCTTCCTCCTCGCTATCATCCCAAATAAATGTAAATAGTTCTCCACGTGAATTTACATTATCGGCAAACCACTCTGATAAACCTGAAGGTGTAGATATATATTGAAATAATAATTGCGGTGAAGCATGAATAGGGAATTCAAGTTCAAATTTCATTTTATCGTCCATAAACACTAAATAAATTAGATGGTCAATATATACATTAATTGTCTAGTTTTAAAACTAAATTTAAAAATAATTTATTAGAGTAATATTTGCTCTCACTAATTTTGTTTTTATATTTGCAGCCGCAATGAGATGGCGAGATAGCTCAGTTGGTTAGAGCGTCGGATTCATAACCCGGAGGTCCCGAGTTCAAATCTCGGTCTCGCTACAACAATAGAAACCCGATACAATGTATTGGGTTTTTTTATGGCTTGAACCAAAACCCTAGTTTTCAAGCGAAAAGATATGAAAAAAAGGCAAAAAAAACAGTATGTTTTTGGTTTCTAATAATGTATAGCACTCCTCTGTTAGGATTCATCAAAAGTAAATCTCGGACTCGCTACAAAAAACTTTTTAAAACTAACTATCCTCGACGCAAGCATACGAGGCATTTCGCTAGTTTTATTTTGACCTAAAGGTCAAAAATCAATTTTATAACCTAGATTCCTGCTTTCACTTCGACAAGCTCAGTGTGACACGCGAGAATGACAATTTCAATGGAAACCTCAACGCAAAGCATCGAGGAATTCTTTTCAATTAAAGTTGGTTCTGTATATACTCATTTCATGTAAATCTTACTATTATTATAAGAATTCTACTAAAACATCATAATAACCTAATTATCAATTATTTATAGATTATTCATGAAAACTATTATGCATTTCATCGGATTTTTTTGTGTTTTATAGAATTTATTGTAATATTGCACTGTCGATTATTATTAATTAAAACAGCTCCAATGAAAAATATTACCTACTTATCGTTTGCATTACTATTTGTGTGCAATAGTATTATTGCACAAAATTTAAACAGACAAAAAGCGGAAACATACTTACAAACTAAAGGTGAAGTATGTTTTGTATTTACTGCAAACAACGAAGAACAATTTAAAGAAATTTCAAGTTTCCTTTCTATTGGTCACAAAGTTAACAGAGAAACTTTAGAAATTGAAGCTTACGCAAATTCTGAAACTTTTAAAAAGTTTTTAAGTTATGGTTTACCATATAAAGTAAACAAAAGTGATAACGAATTTACTCCTAAAAACCCAAACTATGCTGCCGCTGCAGGATGGGATGTTACTTGGGATGCATATCCAACATATTCAGAATATACTGCAAAAATGCAGTACTTCGCTTCAACATATCCAACACTGTGTTCATTACAAAGTATAGGAACAACCCAAAACGGCAGAGACATTTGGGTCTTAAAAATATCTGACAATGTGTCAACTAATGAAGCTGAACCAGAGTTTTTGTATAGTTCTACAATGCATGGTGATGAGTTGGCTGGGTTTCCATTAATGATTCGTTTAATTGATTATTTATTAAGCAATTATGGAACAGATACTGAAGTAACCAATTTAGTAAACTCTACCGAAATCTATATTAATCCAAATGCTAATCCTGATGGAAGTTATAGAAATGCTGGAAATAACACAATAACTAACCCCATTAGAGCCAATGCTAGCGGACAAGATTTAAACAGAAATTATCCAGACAACCAAAATATTGGTAGAATTAATGGTAACTCTAGTAATACTAGTAGATTACATTTTAGTAGTACAGGAGGTGTTTATGAAAACGAAACGCAAGCATTTATGAAGTTTGAAGTATCAAGAGATATCGTTTTAGCAGCTAATTTTCATGGCGGTATAGAACTTGTAAACTATGCTTATGATAATACCTATTCGCTACATGCCGATCAAGATTTTTATGAATATATCTCTGTTGAGTATGCCACAAACGCACAAACTAACAGTCCTGGAGACCCTACTTATATGACTGTAGATAAAGATTCTGGAACTTTCCCAAGTGCAGGTGTTACTAATGGCGCAGCTTGGTATGTGGTTTATGGAGGCAGACAAGATTATATGAACTTTTATAGACATGCCAAAGAAGTTACTATAGAACTCTCTGATGTTAAATGGATTTCGGGAGCTCAATTACCAAATCTTTGGAATTATAACAAACAAGCACTATTAGATTATATAAAACAAGCCAACTATGGCTTTCAAGGAACTGTTACAGACCAATCTGGAAATCCTGTAGCTGCAAAAGTCTCAATTAGTCGTGATGCTTTAAATTCTTGGGTAACCTCAAATAGCGACTTAGGAGATTATTACAAACTTATTGAAGCAGGTACTTATAGTGTTACCTATGAGGCTTCTGGTTACATATCGCAAACTATTAGTGTTACTGTTACAAACAACACTAAAACAGTTCAAAATGTTACACTAATTGCAACTACATCAGAACCAACTGCAAATAATGTCACTATTAATAGTGGCGAGACTGCATCTCTAACAGCTACTGGTTCTGGTACAATAAATTGGTATCAAAATATAAATAATACATCTCCTGTTTTTACAGGAAGTAACTATACAACTCCTGTGTTAACTACAGATACTTCATATTTTGTTGAAGATGTTATAACTAAAGCAAATGTTGGGTCGTCTGATAATACAGCCAATGGCGGTTTTTTTGCTGGTGGATTAACTGAAAGATATTTAGTTTTTGACTGCACAGAACCTGTAAAGCTTAGTACTGTAACAATTAATGCCCAACAAGCTGGAGAAATTGAAATTCAGTTACAAGATAGTTCTGGTAATATGTTAGACTCAAGAGTTATTATTGTTGAAACTGCTGGAATACAACAAATAAATTTAGATTTTATAATTCCTGTAGGCACAGATATGCGATTAACAAGTGTTGAAATGTCTAGTGGATTTAATCTTCATAGAAATAACACCGGAGTAAGCTATCCATATACTAATGGAAGCATTAGTATTAAAAATAGTAATGCTGGAACAGGATTCTATTATTTCTTTTACGATTGGAATATTCAAGATTTAAAAAGCTCAAGAAAAGAAGTTGTTGTTACTGTTCAGGGAACTCTAGGTCTTACCAATAATATATTAAATGATGCTAGTGTTTATCCTAATCCGTTCAATAACTCAATTGAAGTTAAATTACCTACAAATATTAATACTAGTGATATTGAGCTAACACTTTATGATATAAGAGGAAGAATTTTTAATATTAATACACAATATAATGGTTCAGATAATTTAAAAATATCTGACTTACAGAAGTTATCAACTGGAACTTATCTTCTAAAAATTACAGATAAAATTAGCGGATTGGAAACCGTAAAAAAGATTTTAAAGGACTAAATAAACTTTTTTCTACAGAGAAAAAGGGTAATTATTTAAATAATTACCCTTTTTTATTTAATTGTTTTTCAATAAGTTACAAAAATATTATGCATTTCATCGATTATTTTTGCGTTTCATAGATATTGATTGTATCATTGCCCCGTCAATTGTTATTACTTATGAAAAAATTCAACGCCCCAGTTAGGATAGGTATGTCTATTCTTTTCTTATCCTTATCATTACATACATTTTCTCAAACATCCTATGTAGATGTTACCGTAAATTGGCCAAATTGGTCTTCTGAAAACAGAGTCGAAGTTTATAATCCTTCTGGTACACTAATATCTACAATAGATAATGGGTATTCAGGATGTTGTAACAACAGTTACTCTACAACAGTAAGCTTAGGTTGCTTAACTGATGCTGCAAACTATTATATAATCATGTACGATACCTACGGAGATGGTTGGAATGGTGGTGCTTCTAATGTTACTGTTACTTCTGGAGGTACAACAGTTATAACAAATTCAGGAGCAGGTACTAACTCAACGGGTACTACAATATTTTTCAATGTTTCAGGTGGTTGTTCCGGCACATGCAGTTCAACTGTAGCTACATTTCCGTATTCCGAAGATTTTGAAACTGGAATTGGCGCTTGGACTCAAGACACTACCGATAATGCAGATTGGACACGTCAAACTAATGGTACTCCATCGGGACCTACTGGACCATCAGGTGCAAATGGAGGGTCTTATTACTTATTTACTGAAAGTAGCAACCCTAATTTCAATTATACATTTAATTTAAAAAGTCCTTGTTTCAATCTTACGAGTGCAACAACAGCACAATTTTCATTTTATTACCACATGTATGGTGCTAATATGGGAACTCTTAATGTTGAATTGAGTACTGATAACGGATTAACATTTCCAACATCTTTATGGTCTCAAACTGGGCAAGTACAAACTAGTAATGGAGACGCATGGAATCTAGTAAACATAGATTTAACCCCTTATGTTGGACAAACAATAACAATAAGGTTTAGAGGTGTAACTGGAAGTAGTTGGAGAAGTGACATGGCAATTGATGATATTTCATTAACGGCAACAACATCTGGACCAGAAATAAATATACTAGGTAATGCAACCACAATTGCTGATGGCGATACAACACCTTCTACAACTGATGATACCGATTATGGGTCTTTAGGTGCTGGTGGCACATTAGATCGTACATTTACTATTCAAAATACAGGAACAACTAATTTAAATTTAACAGGAACACCTATAGTTAATATTTCTGGTGATGCTGCTTTTACTATACTTACGCAACCTACAGGTGCAACGATTGCTGCCAGTGGCAGCTTAACTTTTGTTGCTAGGTTTGCGCCTACGATTAATGGTACGGTTCAAGCTATTATCTCAATAGATAATAATGACTCTAACGAAAACCCATATAATTTTACAATCCAAGGAAAAGGTGTTGCGCCTCTAACCGAAGGCCCTGGAGGTGTGACTGCCGATTTAGAATTGTGGCTTAAAGGAACCGATGGTTTAAGCTATACAGATGGACAAAGCGTGAGTACATGGCTAGATCAAGGTCGTGGTGCAAATGCTACTGTAAATACTGTTGGTCAAGAACCAACTTATAAAGACAACATTACTGACAATATCAATTTCAATCCCGTTGTAGATTTTGATAACAGTTACAATCCTGTTCCTATCGATGGTGATTTTTCTTTTGATGATACCACTACTCAATTTTTAGAAGGTACAAATGGATTTTA
>JAADHG010000102.1 GCA_013151975.1 Chlorobiota bacterium
TGGTTGAAAAATCTGATGCCGATTTAAAATCTACGTTTACCATTTCTAATGAAATGAGTGAGAAAATTTTTGTGATTCCACCTTCACGAACTCGCTATTTATCTGAAATTGCTGAAAATAATAGAGCTTACGATAATAAGGTAATTGACCAAGTTGAAGTCGCTCAAAAACTCTATGGAATTTTTAAAACAATATGTTCGGTGGCTGCCATTTCTAACGAAAGTGAGACATCTCATTTGGGTAAGCAAGGATTAAATCAAGAAGAGATTCTTCATGCTGTTCAGAATGATACAGATTTTATAAAACTATTAATTGCTGAGTTTGATCGTGTAAAGCTAAATCTTGACCCTTATAATTGGGAAGTGATTTTAGGTTGGGAAGACAAAGTGAATCGCTATAAAAATCCAATCTATTCTTTTAAAGTACGTGGTAAAGAGATAAAAATAGAAACCCATACAGAGTCGTTATCACATAGCCAAATTCCAAAAGTAGCTTTGCCAAAGTATCAAGCTTGGGGAGATATTTTAAAATGGTGTTTACAAGAAAATGTGCCAGGAGAGTTTCCGTATGCATCAGGGTTATATCCTTTTAAACGTCAAGGCGAAGACCCAGCACGTATGTTTGCAGGTGAAGGAGGCCCCGAACGTACAAACAGACGTTTTCATTATGTAAGCTTAGGTTTACCAGCAAAACGATTATCCACTGCTTTTGATAGTGTAACTTTATATGGTAACGACCCAGACCATCGTCCTGATATTTACGGAAAAATCGGAAATGCTGGTGTTAGTATTTGTTGTTTAGATGATGCCAAGAAGCTCTATTCTGGTTTTAATTTAGCAGATGTAATGACCTCTGTGAGCATGACTATTAATGGTCCTGCACCAATGTTGTTAGGGTTTTTTATGAATGCTGCTATTGATCAACAATGTGAGATTTATATTAAAGAGAATGGTCTAGAAAAAGAAATAGAAGCAAAAATCGCAAAACTTTATAAAGGAAAAGAGCGTCCTAAATATAATGGAGAACTTCCAGAAGGTAATGATGGATTAGGATTGATGTTGCTTGGCGTAACAGGAGATCAAGTGTTGCCTAAGGATGTGTATCACGATATAAAGACCAAGACTATTTCGCAGGTAAGAGGAACTGTTCAAGCTGATATTTTAAAAGAAGATCAAGCACAAAATACTTGTATTTTCTCTACAGAATTTGCGTTACGACTTATGGGAGATGTTCAAGAATATTTTATTGAGAATAATGTGCGTAATTTCTATTCGGTGTCTATTTCGGGATACCATATTGCCGAAGCTGGAGGCTGGAGCCAATCCGATTTCGCAATTGGCATTTACATTGTCAAACGGATTTACTTATGTCGAGTACTACCTAAGTAGAGGTATGGATATTAACAAGTTTGGTCCAAATTTATCGTTCTTTTTCTCAAATGGTATCGACCCAGAATATGCTGTTATAGGTCGAGTAGCTCGTAAAATTTGGGCAAAAGCCATGAAGCATAAATATGGAGCAAATGCTAGAGCCCAAATGCTTAAGTACCATATTCAAACCTCTGGACGTAGTTTGCATGCACAGGAAATTGATTTTAACGACATTCGTACTACACTTCAGGCCTTGTATGCTATTTATGATAATTGTAATTCGCTGCATACTAATGCATATGATGAAGCCATTACAACACCAACCGAAGAATCTGTACGTCGTGCTATGGCAATTCAGTTAATCATTAATAAAGAATTAGGTTTAGCAAAAAATGAAAATCCTATTCAGGGATCTTTTATTATTGAAGAACTTACAGATTTGGTTGAAGAAGCTGTACTTATTGAGTTTGATAGAATTACGGAGCGTGGTGGCGTTTTAGGAGCCATGGAAACCATGTATCAGCGTAGTAAAATACAGGAGGAAAGTTTATATTATGAAACCTTAAAGCACAATGGTGAATTCCCAATTATTGGTGTAAATACATTTTTAAGTTCTAAAGGCTCACCAACTATTTTGCCAGCAGAAGTTATACGCGCTACTGAAGACGAAAAACAGTTTCAAATACAAACCTTAGAGAATCTTCATAAAGCCAATGATACTGATGAGTTATTAAGAGAGTTACAACATAAAGCGATTCACAACGAAAATATTTTTGGAGTTTTAATGGAAGTTTGTAAAAAATGTTCTTTAGGCCAAATTACAAATGCATTATTTGAAGTAGGTGGACAGTATCGTAGAAATATGTAAGCAGGATTCCAATTTTGTTAAGCTTGCGCAAACAAAGTTGTGAATATCGCTTATTCCGAGATTGTCGAGGAATCTTTTAAAATATAACTTAAAGTATGCTTATCCCAAATTACACAGCAATTCTGGGATTTAAAAATATTTAAATAGTCGCCAAATTTTTCAAATAAAATGAAGAAAAATTTGTGCAGATTGCTTATGCTGAGCAAAGTTGAAGCATCTTAAAAGTTGAAATGTTATTTTTTTAGAACTACTTTTTGAGAAACAAAAAGTAAAGGAATCATTTATCCTGAGTGTAATCGAAAGATTTTGGATAAACTCACAAATCACATGAGATTTTCAAAAGTAAAGGAGTGCGTAAGGGTGTTTTAGATAATAGACTCTAAAGTAGTGTTTTAGTTGAATTTAAAAAGCAACCTCTCTTTTTATAAGGTTAACATCCAATACCGTTGTAACTGTCTGAATTTTTTGAGTTCTTTACGTAGTATTGGTAAAAAGTCTTTACCGTTACTATTACAATGCTCTAGGCGTTTACAATTTTTGTAAAGTAAATTTGTAAGTCGACTAACTGTCGCTGCGTGTCTGTGCTTTTTTTCGAAAAAAGGAGCAACTTCAGCTTTAATAATTTCTGGAAGTAATGATTCAGATTGTTGTACAATATCTCCAGAAAAATAAATATGCTCATCTTCTGACCCATCGGGTTGCAAAGGCATTAAATCAAAACTAATATAATTCGAAATTTTCCGCGATAATGAAAAAATTTCCAGTGCCTTATTATAAATAGGCAAATCTGGTAAGTGTGATGGTGTTGTGTGTAACATTTTTCTTAGCAATTACACAAAATTAACCTGAAAATCGCCAAACTTATATTTAATAATTAAAGTATTTTAGTTAAAATGATTTAAAAATTAATTATATTTACTACTTATTCTTTAAAAATGAAGTTAGACATACTTAATTGGAAAATATTAGAATGTTTGCAGCATAATTCAAGGCAATCTAACACGCAAATTGCTAGAATTGTTGGTATTACATCTCCAGCAGTAGCCGAACGTATTCGCAAGATGGAAGATGCAGGAATCATAGAAGGTTACTTTACCAAGGTATCCTATTTTGAAACAGGACATCAATTAAAAGCAATAATTACGTTACGTGCATTTATGGGGAAATTAAAACCATTTCTTGTAAAAGCGAAGTCTTTAAAAGAGGTTATTAATTGTTATAGAATAACGGGTAATGAAAATATAGTTATGGAAGTTATTTTAAAAAACCAACATCACCTTGAACAATTTATAGACCAGCTTATCGCTTATGGTGAAACTAAAACACAAATTGTTTTGTCTAATGTAATAGAAAATAATCCAATAAATTTTTCTAAATAAGTGAGAACTCAAATTACTTCTCTTTCTCAGATAGTCTTTTTTTAATTGTATATAGTTATAAAGAAGATTATTTTGAAACATTTAGCTATCTTAGAGAAAAAATATAATTATGCGTAAATTTTTTCTATTATTAGCAATATCTACTGCTTCTTTTTCTCAGACAAAACCCTTAAAAGCTTTAGTGGGTGGAACTTTGATTGATGGTTACGGTTCAACACCTATACAAAATAGTGTGATACTCATTGAAGGTGAAATAATTAAAGCAGTTGGTACTATTGCTACTCTTGAGATTCCTGATAATGCTGAAATAATATCTACTGAAGGAATGTCAGTTCTTCCAGGATTATGGGATATGCATGTGCATACTATGATTAATGGACATGCAAATTATACCTATTGGGATAAAACCTATCCTCCTTTG
>JAADHG010000062.1 GCA_013151975.1 Chlorobiota bacterium
CAGTTTTAGCAAACGATGAAATTGTAAATGGCGTTTCCGAACGTGGAGGTCATCCGGTAATCCGTAAAAAAATGACCCAATGGAGTATGCGTATTTCAGCTTATGCTGAGCGTTTACTACAAGGTTTAGAGACTATAGATTGGACAGATTCTCTTAAAGAAACCCAACGCAACTGGATTGGAAAATCGGTTGGAGCATCTGTTACCTTTAAAGTCATTGCGAGTGAAACGAAGCAATCTGCCAATAATGAAAATGATTGTCATGCTGAGCCTGTCGAAGCATCTCATAAAATAGAAGTTTTCACAACCCGACCAGACACCATTTTCGGAGCAAGCTTTATGACCTTAGCGCCTGAGCATGAATTGGTATCTAAGATCACAACCCCAGAGCAAAAAGCAGAGGTTGATGCCTATGTTGAGGCCACTGCAAAACGCAGTGAGCGTGATAGAATGGCTGATGTAAAAACCATTTCAGGAGCATTTACTGGAGCCTATGCAGAGCATCCATTTACAAAACAACCCATTCCTGTTTGGATTGGCGATTATGTGTTGGCTGGTTACGGGACAGGAGCAGTAATGTCGGTGCCTTGTGGCGACCAACGTGATTACGATTTTGCAAAACATTTTGGCATTCCTATTCCAAATATTTTTGAAGGTGTAGACATTAGTGAAGAAGCATTTGCCGATAAAGAAGGTGTAAAGATTGCTAATAGTGATTTTCTTAATGGACTCACCTATAAAAAAGCAGTAAAACGTGCTATTTACGAGTTGGAAAAGATTGGTCAAGGCGAAGGTAAAACCAATTACCGATTGCGTGATGCTGTATTTAGTCGTCAGCGATATTGGGGCGAGCCGTTTCCTGTGTATTATGTAAATGGCATGCCGCAAATGATAGATGCACAACATTTACCAATTAAACTACCAGAAGTAGAAAAATATTTACCAACCGAAACTGGTGAACCACCTTTAGGAAATGCCAAAGTTTGGGCTTGGTGTACAGAAACAAATACAGTAGTTGATAACGATAAAATAAATAACGAAACTGTGTTCCCTTTGGAGTTGAATACCATGCCTGGTTGGGCAGGAAGTTCGCAGTATTTTAATCGTTATATGGATGCTCAAAATGAGGACGAAATATTTTCACAGGAGGCCATTAATTACTGGCAACAAGTAGATTTATATATTGGCGGTAGCGAGCATGCTACAGGGCATTTGTTGTACTCACGATTTTGGCAAAAATTTATGTTCGATAAAGGTTTGGTGCCGCATGATGAGTTTGCAAAAAAACTAATTAACCAAGGGATGATCTTGGGGACGAGTGCTTTTGTATATAGAGTTCAAGGATTTGTATGTAAATCAGCTAAAAGGATAATAAAAATTAATTTTATCAGTAGAGTTACCGTTATTTCTAGTTCGATATTAAGTAATTCTGAAAAGATTAAGGAAATATTTATTTCACAAGCTAGTAAAAGTCTTCCAAGCAAAGATACTCAGGAGGTTATTTCCCATATTAATGATTTTGAAATTCAGTTAAATATTATTCCTACACATGCAGATGTATCCTTAGTAAATGCTTCAAATGAATTAGATATAGAAGCTTTTAAAAATTGGCGGCCAGAATATAAAGACGCTATTTTTATTGGAGAAAAAGGCGAAATAATTAAAGGAGATAACGATGTTTACAAAGTAGGTCGTGAACCTGAAAAAATGTCTAAATCCAAATACAACGTCGTAAGTCCGGATGCCATTTGTGCGCAATATGGCGCAGACAGTTTACGCTTGTACGAAATGTTTTTAGGACCATTAGAGCAATACAAACCTTGGAATACGGCTGGTATTACAGGCGTACATAGCTTTCTTAAAAAACTATGGAAACTGTATGTTGATGATAATGGTTTAAAAGTTTCAGAAGCAACACCAACAAAAGACAACTTAAAAACATTACATAAAACCATAAAGAAAGTAGAAGAAGATATTGAGAATTTCTCATTCAATACGTCGGTGTCAACCTTTATGATTGCAGTTAATGAGTTAACGGCTCAAAAGTGTACAAGCAAAGAAATTCTGGAGCCTTTATTAGTTGTGATATCACCTTATGCACCTCATATTGCCGAAGAATTATGGAGTCTGTTAGGGCATAACGCATCCATTTCAACGGCTGAATTTCCAGCATTTGAAGCAAGCCATTTGGTTGAGAGTAGTAAAAATTACCCTATTTCGTTTAATGGTAAAATGCGTTTTACCATGGAGTTACCACTGGATATGAGTAAGGAGGATATTGAAGCTGCTGTATTAGCGCATGATAAAACAAAAGAGCAACTGCAAGGACGCACACCTAAAAAAGTAATTGTAGTTCTTGGAAAAATCGTGAATATTGTTGGATAATATAGAAATAATAGGACTAATTGCTGCGGTGTTAACAACATCGGCATTTTTACCACAAGTGTATAAAACGTGGAAAACCAAAGACGTGTCTTCTTTATCGATGCCAATGCTAATATTGTTTTTTGTAGGCATAATATTGTGGTTTATTTATGGTATTTATATTAATAGCTTATCGTTAATTATTGCAAATGGAATAACTATTGGCTCTTATGCGTTACTTATCTTTTTCAAATTTAAATATGCCAATAATTAATTGTAGACTGACAAAATTTCTTAACTTTTATTTGGCGTATTTTTTGCTATAACACAACTATATTTACAATTCAAGAGACGAGAATATTATGATGACATATTATATATTATTAGGAGGAATTGCTTTAGTAAGCTGGTTAGTGAGTAATCAATTAAAAAAGAAGTTTGCATTTGCAAAGTACTCTAAAGTGCAATTGCGAAACGGGATGAGTGGTGCAGAAATTGCTGAAAAAATGCTAGCAGATCATGGTATTAGGGATGTAAAAGTAGTTTCTGTTAAAGGACGACTTACAGACCATTATAATCCGAAAGATAAAACGGTTAATTTAAGTGAATCTGTTTACAACCAACGTAATGCCGCTTCAGCAGCTGTTGCCGCTCACGAATGTGGACATGCCGTACAACATGCACAAGCCTATAGTTGGTTACAAATGCGCTCTACTTTAGTGCCAGTAGTAAGTGTAACCTCTAGCATGTCGCAATGGATTGTGATTGGAGGTATCATACTTATGGCTACAAATTGGCTTGGAGGTATTGGCTTTTTTGTTGCAGTTGCTGGACTTATTTTTATGGGTTTTGCTACCATATTTAGTTTCATTACACTTCCTGTTGAATACGATGCGAGTAATCGCGCTTTGGCTTGGTTGAAAAATAAAAACATGGTCTCTCAAGAAGAATCAAGAAGAATGTAAAGGATCAGAAGATGCACTAAAATGGGCGGCAAGAACTTATTTGGTTGCTGCTATTGGTGCTTTGGCTTCGCTAGTGTATTGGGCATTTCAGATTTTAGGAAGAGATTAATTTTTTACAATTTCATTCGAACGGATATTTAACGTCTATCAAACCGTTGGCAACATATAATTAGAATTGATAATTTGAAATAAATAAATTGATAAAGTATATAAAACATCTTATTTCCTTCCTTCTGATTTTCGGTCTGACGGTTAACGAATGTTCTATATATTCTCAAAT
>JAADHG010000273.1 GCA_013151975.1 Chlorobiota bacterium
TGCAGGTGGCCCCTTTGCTGTTGACGACAATACAATGTTATTGCTTCACTTTAATGGAGGTTTAGCCAATAAATCCTTATTGTCTGGTGATGGAACGTTAAATGGTACTAATGTTTCATATAGCCTTGCTAATAATAATCCCAACCTAGGACAGTCAATAAATCTAGATGGTTCTTCATACGTTACTGTTATACACAATACTAATTTAAATTTAAATGGTGATTGGACAATTGAATTGTGGTTTAGACCAACAGAATTTAGCACATATCAATATTTTGTTCAAAAACCTGGTGATACGGATAGTTACTTTTCAAATTATTCTTTAGAATTACAATCTGGGTGGGGGAATGTTCTTCACGGGTTCTATTTCTCTAATGAGCAAGCTCGCATTAATGTTGTTGAAATGTCTCCCACTCTAAATAAATGGTATCATGTTGCATTTATAAGAGATATCTCAAATTCTAAAATCAGTATAATTGTTCATGACGAGAATTGGAATGAAGTATCGTCAAGTTCTCAAAACTATTCTGGGAATGATAATAACGTACTACTTAACACAAAGAATCTCCGAATTGGTGAGGGGTTTATTGGCGACATCGATGAATTAAGAATAAGTAATGTGGTAAGAAATTTTGATGTGCTTGGCGTCCAAGAAAGCATTTTAAGTGATAAATATAAAATGTATCCTAATCCGTCAAAAAACAATCTAAATATCAATTTACCCCAAGAAGCTGACTTGTCTATCTACACCCTAACAGGACAAAAAGTTTTAGAAAAGAAAAATATTAAAAAAGGTATTATTGATATATCTAAACTTAAATCAGGCCTTTATATAGTGCTATTTAATGGAGAGAAAGGAACGCTCTCTAAAAAACTCATTATTGAATAAATAAATTTAAAAATATAAAATTACAATGTCATGAAAAAAATTACTCTTTATTCGCTAATTATAAGCTTGTTTATCTCGAGTATGTCTTTTGCTCAAACTACAACATCAGATAATTTTGTCTTTCACTACACAAACTCTTCACTTATTTCACAAAGTCTTATAGACGAAATGGAATTCAAATTTGATGCCATTGATAAAACCATCCTTGAAGTTTGGAGTAACATAAATCTGTTAAATCGCTCTCAAAAAATAGACGTGTATCTTTATGACGCTACAGAGTCTTTTCCATCAGCGCCAAGCGATATACGCAATTGGCATATAGGATATTATTCTACGTCTTCTAATGAGTTACATATAAAAGTACCCACAACTACAAGGCAATTAAAATATTTTCCAAATTTAGAGAAAGCGGCTATTTCCATTCTCGCACGCTATATAGTCGATAAAAAGAGAGTTTCAGCACTTGATGACGGACGTAGTTTTGCCTTTGGTTTATTTGAATCTGGATACTTTCCAGATGTCAATCTAATAAATACTTATTTAAGTAATAATAGCAACGCATTTCCCAATGGTTACACCTCTTTTAGTACGTGGAGTCAATTAGACGATGAAACTAATGTACAACTGGCTTATACTTATATGTTTGCCTCAATATTTAGATTTGGTCATATAGCAGCCACATTAGGAGGAGGTATTTGGTATAGTTATGAAGCTGATCCTGGAGGTGTTTGGTATCAAATTTATAGAATATTCTTTCTTGAAAACCTTGCAAATGGCGGCATGAGAAAATTTATTGACAGAGATGATTTTGTTATTTATAGCAATAGTCAAGAACAAGCCGACTTGTCTTTAGAAGCCTTACAATGGTATGCAAATAAGTACTACGAATATTATGGTGCTAGAATAAATCACCCGCTATTAGCAGCCATATACGGTTCAAATGAAACATACAGATATGCAGAACGCGGTAATATAGATTATTTAGAAGGCGGCGGCGAAGCACGTGGCCATCAATTCTTAAGAACCAGTCCCGCAACAGAAAATTTAGTTACCGAAAAGGATCGTGTTTTTACCAAATACTCTGGTATTATAGGTCATGAATTTATGCACAATGTATTTGCCTATTTAGCCGAAACAAGACCGCCTAGTTGGCTAAACGAAGGTTCTGCTATGTTTGGAGATGTTGGCTATCAAGAAGGCTATAAGGGTATTAATGTCTATAACATGGCAGGCAAACACAACTTTTTTTGGAATACCAACAGCATGTATTTTCCTGATTTAGATAAAATATTTGAAATGGATGGCGATTTTGGTTACAGGATGGCAACCTCTGCTTTCACTTTTATAAAAAATAGATTTCCAAAAGAAACGCTTTTGCGATTTATGAAAAATTCTAACGATTTCTCAATTATTGGGTATGCTAATATTGGAGCATTTCAATTACATCTGTATGAAACCTTATACCATAGATATATACCCACTTTTTTGTTTAATCCTACTTGGGATTTAAATAGAACTTATACAGCAGGTTCTAATTATACATTTACTTGGGATGGCCATTATATCAGTAATTTAGTTTTAGAATATTCTTTAGATGGTATGAATAATTGGAATCCTATCACAGAAGTTACGCTTTCAAGCGGAAGTTACAATTGGACTATCCCAAACGCTACAAACTGTATTTTGCGTTTTTCTGATAAAAAACATCCCGAAATTAATTTTACTTATCAAATATTGGGGAACAAACCTACAATAGGCGACGTATTTAATATGACTTTTGAAAATGGGGCTATTAACAATATAACTACAGGAAAGAGTGGTACAGGAAAAGATTATGTGAGCTATGTGCCAAGAAGTGGCAACGGTAATTATGCCAAGTTTAACGGCTTGTGGAATAACATCACAGTTAAGAGAAAATTCCAGGATCAGAATTATCCCGATTTAAATTTTAGTGAGAATTGGACTATTCAAGGCGATTTCTTAGTTGAAAACACAACAGGAATTATGAATACAAAACCTGTTTTATTAGAAAAAATAGCTACCGATTATTGGCATAAAAACTACTCTATTTCTTTCAACAATAATGGTGCAAACAAACTCCGTTTTGAATATCAATTAGAAAACAATAGCACTGTTTATTTAGACGTTGACGTAGGGTTGACAAACAATAATTGGTACACATTTTATTTTGCGCGCTCTGTAGAAAATGACATTGTAGAAGCACGTGTTTACAATCAAAATGGCACGCTTTTAGGTAGCACTAGCAGGCCCTTAAATAGCGAAGGAAAAGTAAAAACGGGCAATGGCGGTTTATATTTAGGCAGTGGCGATTTTTCAACAAACGAAAGGTGTTTACAAGGGGGACTTGATAATATTATAATTTCTGACACCTATCATGATACACTTATGTTAAATACATTTAGTAATTCACCTTTAGTTTCTGACATCCCAGATCAAACTATTGTTAAAGGGGCTAGTTTTACAACAATAGCATTAGATGATTTTGTAAGCGATCC
>JAADHG010000308.1 GCA_013151975.1 Chlorobiota bacterium
AAGGTTCTGCCTTATTGCAATCAAAAAAACTAATTGGGGAATTCCCTATGATATTCCAACCACCAGGACTTGTATTTGGATAGATTCCAGTTTGTGTACCACCAATGCCTACTGCACCTTTTTCAATATGTAATCTTGGAGTGGATTTTCTTGGAAAATACAATGTATCAATCAGTCCTCCTAGATATAAAAATCCAGGTAAAAATCCAATAAAAAAAACGGTGTAAATAGCATTAGAATGCAGTGTAATAATTTCCTCTTTAGATAGCTTTTTATGTAATGAAATAGCCTCTAAATCTATGGCAAATTCGTCGTCATAACACACTGGTATTCTCCAAAGTATAGATGGCTTTGCAATGACATTAATTTCTGAAGAATATATATCTTTTAGCACTAATATATCATCATAGATATTTTCTATAACATTAGTATAACTAATTAATATCGAGTTATATGCAGAGTTTATATAAACAATTTCTTTATATATTGATTTTTCAAGTTTTTCTTTATAAAAAATAAGGTCTTCAAGGATGTCTTTATCAATTTTTGATGGCCATTCTATCAAAATAGAACGCTCTCCGTATTGTTTATATGTGAGTTTAAAACGATTCAAAATAACTACTGAATATTAATATAAACGTGTTCCAAATTTCTGATTAAATTTTTTATCAAATGTACCGCTTTTGGATTATCGCCATGAATACAAAATGTAGTGGCTTTAATCCCTACTTCTACTCCATCTATAGTTGTCACTTTTTGTTGTCTAATCATTTTTATTACATGGTTAAACATTTCAGTAGCATTAGAGATTACAGCATGCTTTTCAGTTCTTGAAACTAAAGTTAAGTCTTCGTTATAATTTCTATCGGCAAAGGCTTCATAAACAATAGGAATATTTTCTTGAATTGCTAATTCAGCAATCACTGACCCATAAGGCACATAGAGTTCCAATGGTAAAGCAATACTTTTCATGACCTCAACAATTACTTTGGCAGTGTCTTCGTCTACTGCAGCGCGATTATACAAAGCACCATGAGGTTTTACATGATGCAATGCTGCATGTTCGCTTCTAACAACATTCATTAAACTCTTAATCTGCCCTTTAATTGAAGTAAACAAAGCTGCACAAGACATCTCTAAAACGCTACGCCCAAAATGGACTTTATCAGGAAAAGAAGGATGTGCACCAATTTTAACACTGTGTTTTTTAGCTACTAACTTCACTACAGTCCGCATGGTTTCTACATCTCCAGCATGACCACCGCAAGCAATATTACATGAGGATATTAATGGCATTATTTGTAATTCGTTATTAACGCCTTCACCTACATCTACATTAATGTCTATTGTTTGTATCATTATAAAAGGTTGAACACTTTTAAAACACTCTTTAGTCCTAAAAAAATAGTGATGGCAAGAATTACAATTCCGAAAATATTCTGTCTAAGACTATTGCGATACTTCCCTAAGATTGATGACTTATTCATAATCCAAATTAAAAACCCAGCAATTACTGGTAGTAAAATACCATTAGCAACTTGAGCAAATTTAATAATCTCTATGGATTTCAGTCCTGATGATGATGAGATTACTCCTGCAAATAAAATAAACATCCACACCGCTCTAAAACGTTTGGCTTTCATATTTGACGACCAACCCAAGCAACCACTAGCTACGTAAGCAGCAGCTAAAGGCGCTGTAATAGCACTGGTAATACCTGCAGCAAACAACCCTACAGCAAGTACATATTTTGAAAAAGATCCAAACAGAGGCTCTAAGCTCATCGCCAAATCGGAAGCATTATTAATGTCTTGTGTTTGAATAGCAGCAGCAGACACAATAATACTCATAGAAACAATTCCTCCTAAAACCACAGCCACAATAGTATCCTTTCTAGCAAATTTTAAGTCACTCTCTTTCTGCCATTTCTCTTTTACCAACGATGCATGTAAAAACAGATTATAAGGCACTACTGTTGTTCCTATTAACCCAATAATGGTGAGAATACTATCTTCAGGGAATTTAGGAATAAATACACCTTTAAATATCTCAGATAAATCAGGTTTGGTCAAAATAGCAGTAATTAAAAAAGCAATACTCATTAAAATTACTAAAGTAACCAATGATTTTTCAAGTACTTTATAATTCCCTATATACAGTAAAACAAATGCAATAAGGCCAATAGCTACGCTAAAATAGTTTATTGAAAACAAGCTTGTTTCAAAGGTCATTGTGCCAAAAACAGCTTCTAGACCTAAAACACCACCACTAATATTTCCAGCTTCATAGGCGGCATTACCTATAACAATAGCTGAGAGAATAAGCACCACAGCAAAACCTTTTAAAAGTGGGTTTTTAATTTCGGTTCTAATAATTTCTGATAATCCTTTTTGAGATATAATTCCCAAACGTGCCGACATTTCTTGCAATACAATGGTTGCCACTATAGATAACACCATTGCCCAAAGCAGTGCGTAGCCAAAGTTTACGCCAGCAAGTGTACATAATGTTACTGTGCCAGGACCAATAAAAGCCGCAGCTATTAATGGACCAGGTCCAATATTCTTAAACCAGTTTTTAATCATTATTAACAGAATTTAAAGCATAAATAGCAAAACTCCCCAACCAATGACCTCCTTCATAACTATCATCTACAATACTCGGTAAAGAATAGTTAATATGCTTATTAGCAATATTTCTTAAATGACTGTACTCTGGCAAACCTTCAGCTATTTTATTCAAACTCCACGCTCTCGAAAAATTTACACCATCTAAGTGTACTAATTTACCATCTGTTCTATCTGACACTTTTCCTGTTTCTATATTGAAATCTTCATCTTTCAGTTGCGGTAAAAAGTCATTTATCCACACCACAAATTCTTTTTTAGTGAGCACCCGTTTCATAATAGCTGCTTCTTCTAAACAAGGCGATAGAAAATCGAACCCACTTGGTTCCCAAGATATTGGGCAACTAGCATCTTTTAAATAAAAATCTCTTGCACGTTGTTCGATTACAGACTTTAATTGTTGATGATTAACTGCAATAGCATAATCATAGGCAAATGAAAGTCCAAAACCTGTATTAGAATGCTCACCTACTCTAATAGGGTAATTTAAACGTGGCAGGAAATCAATATATTTATCAGCTATTAAGTCTGCTAAAGGCTGTAAATTACTTTCCAATTCTAGTGCCAATGGACTTTTCCAAGTATGTAACTCTTCAGCAAGCTTAAGCACCCATGCCCAACCGTAGGTTCGCTCATAAGATTTATTATGTTTTCCATCAAAATATGCAACTTCAATAGCTATATTTTCTTTTGAAATACTTTGTAATAGTTTAGCCTTTATATTTTCACTATTTTTAAGATTAGGGAATTGTTTTAACAAGGACACCAAACTCCAATGCCCATGTACAGCTGAGTGCCAGTCAAAACAACCATAAAACGTGGGGTGCAATGCCTTTGGAGATAGCAAATCGTCTGCACCACCTATGGTTTGATTGAGCTTATTTGGATATTCTGTATCTATACAATGCAATGGTAATTGAGCTAAACGATTGGCTTCATCTAGGTTTAAGACTGGAATTCCTACAACCTTGATATCTTCTGTTTGAGTAAGATTCGCTGATTTTTCTTCTGAACTATTACAAGAAAAGCACAGTACAATCAATATTAAAATAGTTGGTTTATTCATTTAATTAGAATTAGTTTTATGATAAAATAGTAAATTGACAAGATACTAATATTTATAGTCTCAAACCTTTATATAAATGTCGAAATTTTTACCCCAACCAACCTTCTCTATCCAAGCTTCTATATTGTATGGCTTCACTAATATGAGCACCGTTTATAGCGACAACACCTTCAATATCTGCAATAGTGCGTGAAACTTTTAAAATACGATCATAAGCTCTAGCAGACAAATTTAAACGCTCCATTGCAGTTTTAAGTAATTGCATAGATG
>JAADHG010000161.1 GCA_013151975.1 Chlorobiota bacterium
AATATGTTTGCCAACATCTCGAATAAAATCAAGAAATGAAAAATCTTTCATCCAATCGTAATTATTCACTAATTCCGCAGCATTATCAGCATCACTTTCAAAATCTAAAAAATGAGCCAATTGCCCTTTAATAGCATCTTGATTGTAACGCAACGTAGTTTCGTCTAGCAAGTTTCGTTCGTTAGATTTTCCTGACGGATCACCTATCATTCCTGTAGCGCCTCCAACCAAAACCACAGGTTTGTGCCCGCAACGTTGAAAATGTGCCAATAACATAATAGGTACTAAATTTCCAATATGCAAAGAATCGGCAGTTGGATCAAAACCGACATAAGCACTTCGCATTTGTTCTAGTAAATGCGCTTCTACACCAGGCATTGTATCGTGTAGCATGCCTCTCCAAGTTAACTCTTCTATAAAATTCTTTGCCATTTCTAATTAAAATTTGAACAAAGATAAATGTTTCGTTACTGATGAGAAAAGAAAAAACATTAATTTAGTGATATGATATTAGTAGTGATATGATATTAGTAACTGGAGGAACTGGTTTAGTTGGAAGCCATTTAATTTACAAATTAACCGAAAAAGGACATCATGTTAAAGCGATTTATAGAACGAAAGAAAAAATAAATGCTGTTAAACATGTGTTTTCTTATTATACAAAAGACGTTGATGCTTTGTTTTCAAAAATTGAATGGATTGAGGCTAATATTAATGATATCCCAAGCTTAACTAATGCTTTTACAGGAATTACAAAAGTATACCATTGTGCTGCTTTTATCTCGTTTGACACTAGGGACTACCTTACGCTACGAAAAATAAATATTGAGGGAACTGCCAATATTGTTAACTTATGTCTTTCCAATAATATCGAGAAGCTGTGTTATGTAAGTTCAATTGCAACTATTGGAAAAACTGAAAGTGGTATGTTAATTAACGAAGACAAGCATTGGAATCCTGATGAAGATCATAATGTTTACGCCATTACAAAATATGGTGCCGAAATGGAAGTTTGGAGAGGCACTCAGGAAGGTTTAAATGCAGTAGTTGTGAACCCAGGTGTAATTATTGGCCCTGGATATTGGAAAAGTGGCAGTGGTAGTTTAATTAATCTTGTTTATAAAGGGCTTTCCTATTATACAAATGGTGTAGTAGGTTATGTGGATGTTAAAGACGTTGTATTAGCTATGATAGAATTAATGAAAAGTGATATACAAAATAAACGTTATATCTTAGTCTCCGAAAACTTATCTTATAAAGACTTTTTCACTAAAGTAGCAACTCAACTACATGTAAAACCACCTAATAAAGAGGCTTCTAATTTTGCATTAAATATGGCATGGAAATTGGATTGGTTACGATCTTATATTAAAAACAAAAGACGACGCTTAACTAAACACACTGCAAAAACAATTACTACTATATCGTGTTTTAGTAACAAAAAAGTGGTTGCTGATTTAAATTATACATTTATTCCTATTGACGTTTCAATTGCTGAGACGTGTCAACTTTTTTTAGAAGATTTGGGTTAATCTGATTTATTTTTTCTACTTTATTAAGTAATCTCCTCTTTTTAAGTAATGAATCTCTTTCCTTACGTTGTTCTTTGTTGAATACTTTTTTTTGTTTTGCTTCTGCATTAATAATGGAATCGTAGTAAGCTTTCTCCTTTTGAAGTTTTAGTTTAACTTTTGCATAGATGTCTTCATAACTATCTAAATTATAAGCGTAATACTCATTACTTTTAGCAAACTGAGTACTGTCAATATCATATTTTTTATAAATATAATCTTCAGGTAAAATGCCTTTATTCTCAATGAGTTTTTTGTCCACCCCTTTAGCTGCTGTAAAAATCGTCATCTCATATATAATTTCTACCATCTTATCTTTTTTAATAAGATTCTTTGGCTTTTTAGGTTTTTCAATATTGTTATTATTACAAGATATTGCCAAAAACAAAATTAAAATATATTTAAGGTGTTTCATCTGTTTATATTTATTGTTTTTTACAGGTCAGATGTAACATTCATTTAATCATTTTCCTATGTATCAAAAATTTAGTTATGAATGTTTCATTATCTGTTAAAGGTTAATCGTTTTGCAGCCTTATTGACATAAAACTTAAAATTTTTATAAGCCAGTTTTCCATTTACAAAGGTATGCGTTACTCGAGATTTAAAAGTAGTATTCTCAAAAGGAGACCAACCACATTTATATAAAATGTTGTCTTTATTTACCGTCCAAGGGTTATTAACATTTACAATAACAAGATCTGCAAAATAGCCTTCCTTAATATAGCCTCGTTTTTCTACTTGAAATAATATGGCTGGATTATGACACATTTTTTCAACAATTTTTTCAATAGAAATTTTTTCTTGATGATATGCTTCTAGCATTGCCACTAAAGCATGTTGTACTAAAGGTCCTCCTGAAGGTGCTTTTGTATATATATTAGTTTTTTCTTCTAAAGTATGTGGCGCATGATCACTAGCTATAACATCAATTCTATCATCTAATAAAGCTTCCCATAATTGCGCTCTATCATCTTTTGTTTTTACTGCTGGATTCCATTTAATAAATGTGCCTTTTTCATCATAATCCTCATCAGTAAACCATAGATGATGAATGCAAACTTCGGCAGTAATTTTTTTATCCTTTAAAGGGATTTTATTACTGAACAATTCTGTCTCTTTTCCTGTAGATAAATGAAACACATGTAGTCTAGCTCCTGTTTTTTTAGCAAGCTCTATGGCTTTTGAAGACGATAAATAACAGGCTTCTTCGCTTCTAATAATGGAGTGGTACTTCATAGGAATATCATCTCCAAATTTATCAATGTGCTGTTTTAGATTTGCTTGTATAGTATCTTCATCCTCACAATGTACTGCAATTAACAAATCCGTACTAGAAAATATTTTTTCTAACACTTCTGGATTATCAACCAACATATTTCCAGTTGATGAGCCTAAAAACAATTTTAAGGCGGCCACTTTTTTAGCATCTACTTTTAATATCTCATCAAGATTGTCATTGGTACCACCAAACATAAACGAATAATTGGCATAAGAAGTTTTTGAAGCGATTTCAAATTTCTCCTCCAATTTTTCAATTGTTGTTGTTTGAGGGTTGGTGTTGGGCATCTCAATAAACGATGTAATTCCTATGAAGTAC
>JAADHG010000108.1 GCA_013151975.1 Chlorobiota bacterium
TTTTGTGGAGCTTCTGAAACACCAATTAAGTTTAATACTTTTTTTAAACTATCAGACGCTTTTTCTTGTAAGCCAAGAAAAGTTAAGATATCATTTATAGCCTTATCTGGGTCATTTGCTAAATCTGCATATTGCCTACGTTGCCAACGCATAGGTAATTTACATTCTTTGATAAGAATAGGAACCATTTTCTTTTGGGTATTAATGGCTATAGATACCTCGTCTTGAACGTTAGGTGATTCTACTGATGTTGGAGATAAAATAAGCATAAATGTTTCTGATCTTTCTAAAGCTTCTTCAATAGCATTATCCCAATTTTCACCAAGACCTATGCCTAATTGGTCTATCCATACATTTACTCCTAAATTTTTTAACTCTTTAACAAGCCCTAAAGCAAATGGCCTATCTTTACTTGAGTAACTAACGAAAATAGTTTCTGCACTCATGATATGTGTGTTTTTAGTTTTGTTAGGATTAATTAAGGATTGTTAATATAGCAATTATTTAATAGACTGTACATTTCTCCACTAATTCCAGCCATTAATCAATCTCCTTTTTTGCCTTTCATAGTGCCTTCTAAAGTTTCTACTAAGATGGTTCATCTATTTAAATACATTGAATTGGTATAGGTTTTTTACAGCTTTTTTAAATGATAAATATAGAAGTGATATGTTGTTTAAAAGTAAGCATATTAGCTTAATAATTGTGCTTTTAAAAATTGCGTAAACTCATCATCCTCTTTATTTGTTAATGCTACATAACCTGCATAAGCATTGGTATGCATAGATAATTTTTCTCTTATAGGAATATTTTCAGAGGCTTTGATATAAAATTCTTTAGATGTTTCCAGATTCCCTAAATACATATTTGCTTCAGCAACGGTTGCGTATTTCCAAATATTATCATCACAATGTTGAGTTGCTTCTAAGGCTTGATTGGCGTATTTTTTCATTTCTGATTTTCCAGTTTCTGGATCAGTAACAATACTTAAAAAAGCTAAGTTGATAGCATGATAATAAATTTGAGAGTAAACCTCATTTTCAACAGAAATTTGAAGCGCTTTACTGTAATATTCATGGGACAATTTACTAGACTTGTATGAATATGTTTTTAAGTAATCACGTTTATGTCTTCCACCTATTATTCCCATCAAATCAGTATTACTCTGTGCAATGGGATGGTTGTTTAAAATATCATATACCTCATCTTTGCGTTCAAGCCCTTCTAGGGCAAAAATTAACTGTGTTAAACCTCTTTTATCAAGATCATCTTTTTTAGGCAATAATTCATTTACAACAGTATCATATTTGCCAAGTGTTAAGTTTATTTCTTCTTTGTTAGTGTATTGGTTAAAGAATTTACTTCCTGTTAAAGTATTTAAAATCAATAAGTAAGCATCATCTTTATCGTCTTTTGGTTTTACCATCATTAAATGCTTACCATCTACAAACTCACAGTATTTTTTATCAAATGGTTTATGACAGGAATCGACTGAGACATATTCGTCTTCAGAAGAAGCAGCTATTTTTAGTTTAAAAGGATATTTGTCATTAAATGTTTCTTTCCATTCTGTGCGCAATGATGTTATAAAGTTACCTTCATTACTCATTTCGCTATATTTTTTGTTCCATTGCTTAGTTAATACTTCAGGAGAAATTCCGTTACTTGGAGTTCCAAACATGATGAGGTGAGAAATTCTATTTCTATTGTCATCGTCTAAAAATAAAATTGTTTTTTGAGCAACTAATCCTCCTAGACTATGTGCTACGATTGCAATACGATCGTAGTCTTTAAATTTACATTGTATAGATGTTTTTAGGTAGCCAGCAATTTTATCGACATCTAATATGGCACCCCAAATATCTTTTCCCAATTTTGGCTGTACAATAGGCGAATAGCCTAAAGGCTTCATAGCCCAACCATCAAAATTGGAATCAGATTGAAGCATTGTTGGAATATTGCCAAAGGTGTCTTTGGATTCACCTGAAAAACCATGGAGAAATAGCAACAGGTTATTACCTTCATTTCTCTCCCATGTCTGAGTATTATTACTTTTTAAAACAATATCTTCGGTTTTTTGATTTGCTTTAGGGAACTTTTTTGTTGAAATTTTACTTTTTAGCTCTTCAGGAATATAACAAATTGCAAAATCTGAGCTCATTTGTAGGTTGGCGTAAGGCATTTGCATTTTTTCTCTTATAATTTGTTCGCCACCTTTTACAATATTCTCATTATCCATTTTTTTAAGCTCCATAAATTTCTTTGGAGTTCTCTCAAACACATAATTAGCCGTTTCAACGGTTCTTACATATTCATCAACTAAGAAGTGTTTTTGTTTTAAGTTTTCAGCTTTAAAAGCTTCAATAAGGCTTTCTGTGAAAATGCTACAAGTTCCTCTTGCCCACGAGCGTTCGTTAGACTGAGAAGATGCCATTATTACCATTCCTTGTTCATCATCAATTTCTTGTGCCATACCTTCAAGGTTTGATGCTTGTATAACTGATTGTGTTTGGGTGCTATTTGAAACAGCTTGAATAATAATATCATCTTTATTATCTTCAAAAAAGCCACCAGAATGGCAACAATCAAAAAGAATAAATATCCTTTTTGACTTCATTTTACTGAGTTTTTCTCTTAAATCTTTTCCAAAAACCAAATTGGTTGAAGATGCCAAGTAAGGCAGTAGGTAAGAGCGACCTTCATAATAACCTCCATGACCTGAATAAAACAATAGAAATGAAGAATTCGAATCCATTTTTTTAATATAATTGTCTAAGGCACAAACAATATTTTCAGATGTAGCGTCTTTATCTAGAAGAAGCGTGATATTTTCTTTTTTGTATCCACATAATTGCTTATCTGAAAGAACATTGTAAAATGCTCTTGCGTCTTTAAGAAATATATCTGTTTTTTGTTCATTATCTACACCAATAATAAGAGCGTAAGCATTTTCAAGAGTTCTCATATTTTATAATGATATATTATTAAATAATTTTTTAATTTGAGTAACTTGATTATGCGTTATTTTTGGTGAATTAAGTGCTATGTTATTTAACTCTATAAGCATTTTTAACTTATGAGCTGTATGACTGTTAATAATTTTGTTATCTGCTAAA
>JAADHG010000143.1 GCA_013151975.1 Chlorobiota bacterium
TAATCTGGAGCAAATCCAAAGAAACTAGTAAACATAGGAATTTCTGAAGCAACATATAAGTAACTTCCTGCTGTAACAGCACCTACAGGAAAAGTAAATTCTTCACCATCCGTTCCGCCACCATTATTTGCACTTCCTATACCATATATACTCATGTCTGCAATATTATTAACCACATAAAGTTCTACACCTTTAGGTGTTCCACCCGATAAAGGTCCATCATATGTACCAGTGATTATTAAATCCTGCCCAAAAGAGACAGCAGATATTAATAACGTAAAAAATAAAATGTAAAGTTTTTTCATAAAAAGAGGATTTAATTAATTAATAGCCTTACAATATAACAATAATTAACCTTTTCAACAAAGAAAACCCAGTAAACTCTACCTCAACATTAAAGAACAGTTTTAACACTCCTATAGCCGTTACGTAATTATGATAAAATCATGGTCTATCTTCTTATCTTATTTAATCTTTGAGTTCATACTAATTGTATCAAAATAAAATTCATGTCATTAAAACGCACTTGGACTGAACCTTATAAAATAAAAGCTAAACTCTAAAGGAATTAAAATCACCTATGAACCAGAGTTTCTACGTCATTTCACATCACATTTTGAAAGAATTCACTAACTTTTTTTTAAAACAAAAAATTTATATTCATAAAATATAGTACGTTTGCTAAGTGCATATTAGTTAAATTCACGTAACAAACAACAATAATGATTATTAAACCTACACTACTCTTAGATACGCAAAAATGCAAGACAAACATTGCAAAAATGTACGCAAAGGCATCAAGACATAACGTTGTGTTACGTCCGCATTTTAAAACCCATCAATCTTTAGAAATTGGACAATGGTTTAAAGATGTAGGAGTCTCTAAAATAACAGTATCATCACTAGAAATGGCTGACTATTTTGCCGATGAATGGAATGATATAACAGTTGCGTTTCCTATAAATATTCTTGAGATTGATACAATTAATAAGTTAGCCGAAAAGATAACTTTAAATATTCTTATAGAATCTAAAGAGACTGTTTCCTTTTTGAATAACAATTTAAAAAATAAAGTTAATTTCTTGATTAAAATTAATATTGGAAACAATAGAGCTGGACTTTTACCTTCAAACATCCAACAAATTGAAGACATCATAAAAGCATCCGAAACTTCAGATATGTTAGAATTTATTGGTTTTCTTGGTCATGCAGGACATACCTATAAATGTAAGGACAAAGCATCAGTAATAGAAACACATAATAAAGCCAAGCATAATATTGTCTCACTTAAAGAAAAATTTAAAGCACAATATCCTAATATAATTGCATCTTATGGTGACACACCTAGTTGTAGTATTGCTGAAGATTTTTCAGGCATAGACGAAATTCGCCCAGGAAATTATGTATTCTACGATTTGATGCAATACCAAATTGGTGCTTGCAACATTGAAGATATTGCAGTTGCTATGGCTTGCCCTATTGTTGCTATACACAAAGACATCAATGAGATGGTTATTTATGGCGGTGGCATTCATTTTTCAAAAGACCAACTTAAAGACGCTCAACTTAGAACTATTTACGGCCGTATCGCTCAAAAAAAGGATAAAACTTGGGGTAACTTAATTCCAAATATGTATGTAAAAGGTTTATCGCAAGAGCATGGTGTTATAAAAGTACCTGAACCTAAAATTGATAATTATAACATTGGAGACACTTTAATTATACTTCCTGTACACTCCTGTATGACCGCCAACTTGATGAAAAGCTATTTAACCTCAGAAGACACTAATATTAAAATGTTTAATCCTTCGAATTAATCAAGGCGTTGAGTTAGAGACTTGCAGCACCTTACCATTATAAAACTGATTTCCTGTTAAAGCAAAATCTAAAATATATTGTGCCATTTCTAAAGCTGTTGTTTGTGCTTTATACTCCGGAAACGCTTCTTTAAGCATTTCGGTTTGTACTGCTCCAAGAGCTAAAACATTAAATGAAGGTCCTGTTGTTTTGTATTCTTCAGCTAATAATTCGGTTAATGTAATTACGGCTCCTTTGCTAGAACTATATGCTGCCAACCCTGGGAATTTTACACTTCCTTGAATACCTCCCATCGAGCTAATAGTCACTACATGACTATCTTTTTTCATAAATGGAATAATGATTCGTGTCATTTCAGCAACACCAAATACATTAGTTTTATACACTTGTTCAAAATCTTGTAATGAAGTTTTAGAAAAAGGTTTGTTCAACAAAATTCCTGCATTATTTATAAGAACATCTACGTGTTGCCATTCGGTTTTAATAAACGATTCAATACGTTTATAATCTTCAGATTTACTCAAATCAAAAGACAAAGCCGTAACGTTACTTAAATTTAGATTAGAAATAGGTTCAGCATTTCTAGATAATGCCAGTACATTATGTCCTGCATCTGCAAACAATTTTACTAATTCAAAACCAATACCTCTACTTGTACCCGTTATAATTACATGCTTCATCCTTTAACTTTAATTGAAGTTTTAAAGATAAAAAAATCAATTTATTTCAACACCTTTTTTAAACTTCTTTAATGCACACTAAAAATTCTCTATATGATTAAAAATCATTAAATTGTATGGGTAAATTTTTTCTTATGGAATACACTACCAATTCAAACCAATCTTATTTAATGGTTATAGAAACTAGTGATTATTTGCATAGACTTGAAGCCAATCAATTTAACTTATTTACTCAAAAACTGCATAATAGCATTTATAAATCACTACAAAAATTTAACGGCAAAATTATTAGGCACAATGACAATACGTACCTAGTTTCCTTTAAATCTGTAACTAATGCTGTATTATGTGCTTTGAAAATTCAATCAAACTTTAAATATATTACACCGAAATTTGATACATCTATTAGAAAATTCAAAGTTGGAATAGCCCAATTAAACACAATAAAAGAGGCTGAGTTACTTGCAACTAGAATGTGTGAAGTGATTAAAGATCCGATTGTAATTACTTCTGAAATAAAAAAATATTACGAAACTGAAAATCGAAACACTTTTATTAATAAAGAGCATATTAGAACCTTAAGCCTTTCTGAAGAACAATTTCTAATAACGCTTATGGATTTTGTAGAAACCGTTTGGAATGATTCTAATTTTAGCATTGATAAATTAAGTAAACCCTTAAAATATAGCACATCACAGGTGTATCGAAAAATAATAGCATTAACTGGGAATCCGCCTAGTGTTTTTATAAAAAACTTCAGATTGAACAGAGCCCTAAATTTAATTCATAAACACAAAGGAAATATTACAGACATAGCAAGACAAACAGGATTTAAAAGTGCTACTTATTTTTCAAAATGTTTTAAAGACAAATTCGGAGTTACACCAAAAACATATTCCAAACAACATGCTATTTAATTAAATAATAATGGAATTCTGCTACCACATAAAAAGGCGAATTCTCTACAAACGATGTAAATAGTGTAGCAACTATTATTAGCCCAGAAACTGCTAAATAATTATAAAATATTGGAAATAAAAAACCCATCACAATTTGTGATGGGTTTTTTATTATTAAGATTCTTCGTCTCTCTAGATAACTATCGGGACAGAATGATAATTACACCAACATAGTCACAGGATTTTCTATATATCCTTTTAATGTTTGAAGAAATAATGATCCTGTAGCTCCATCAACCGTTCTATGATCACAAGCTAAACACAATTTTATAGTGTTTCCAACTACAACTTGTCCTTCTTTAACTACTGGTTTTTGTACAATAGCTCCAACTGATAGGATAGCAGAATTTGGCTGATTAATAATAGATGTGAAACTTTCTATGCCAAACATCCCTAAATTAGAAATGGTAAAAGTACTACCTTCCATTTCTTGAGGTGTTAGCTTTTTATTACGTGCTCTAACAGCATAATCTTTAACTGCTGCTCCAATTTGTGGTAAACTTTGCTCATTAGCAAAACGTACAACTGGCACTACTAAACCATCTTCAACAGCAACTGCCACACCAATATGTACATGATTGTTTAATCGCATTCTATCGTCAAACCATTGTGAATTTACTTGTGGATGTTGACGTAATGCTAAAGCACAGGCTTTAACAATCATGTCGTTATACGAAATTTTTGTATCGGGAATTGAGTTGAATTGCTGTCTAAATGCAATCGCATTATCCATGTCAAATTCTACATTGAGATAATAATGAGGCGCCGTAAATTTAGATTCACCTAAGCGTTTGGCTATAACTTTTCGCATTTGCGAATGTTTTACCTCATCAAAATTTTCCTCTCCGGAAGCAACAAACTTAGCAACCAGTGCTGTAGATTGAGTAACTGTTGCAGGATTGAAATTCTCTATATCTCTTTTTATAATCCTTCCATGCTCTCCAGAGCCTTGAATATTAGAAATATTAATCCCTTTATCTTTCGCTAATTTTTTTGCTAATGGTGATGCTATAACGCGTCCATTTGAATTTGAAACTGCAACTGGTGCTGTTTCAACCACTGGTTCTGGTATAGACGCTTCAACGTTTTCTTCAACCGGTTTCTTAGCTTCTTTTTCAGGAGTTTCTTCAGTTGCTTCACTATTTGCTTTAAAATCTTTAATTAAAGCATCAATATCTTCGCCTTTTTCTCCAATAATTGCAAGTAATGCATCAACAGGAGCAGTATCTCCCTCTTGAATCCCAATAAACAACAACGTACCTTCATTAAAAGATTCAAACTCCATTGTAGCTTTATCTGTTTCAATTTCAGCTAGAATATCACCTTCCTCAATAGTATCTCCTACTTTTTTTAACCAAGTGGCGACAGTACCTTCTTCCATAGTGTCGCTTAATCGTGGCATTTTAATTATTTCGGCCATAAGCTATAATTTATGTTGTAAAAATGGATAATCTTCTTGCTCGTAAACTACGTCGTACATAACATTCTTTTCTGGAAAAGGAGATTCTTCAGCAAATTTTTCACATGCTTTTACCTTTTCTTTTACACGGTCATTTATCTTAGCAATAGCATCCTCAGTAGCATATTTATTTTCAAGAATAATATCTTTTACTTGTGTAATGGGGTCAATTTTTTTGTATTCTTCAACTTCTGCTTTGGTTCTGTAATGCTGTGCATCACTCATTGAGTGACCTCTATAACGATAGGTTTTCATTTCTAAAAATGAAGGTCCTTCGCCTCGTCTAGCTCTTTCAATGGCTTCATAAACAGCTTCTGCTACCTTAATAGGATTCATCCCATCAACTGGTCCTGATGGCATTTCGTAACCTCTACCGAGTTTCCATATATCTGTATGACTAGCAGTACGTTCTACTGAGGTTCCCATTGCGTAGCCATTATTCTCGCAAATAAAAACTACTGGGAGTTTCCAAAGCATTGCTAAATTAAAGGTTTCATGTAAGGACCCTTGTCTTGCTGCTCCATCTCCAAAACAACATAAAGTTACTGCTCCTGTGTCGTTGTATTTATCACCAAAAGCCATTCCAGCTCCAAGTGGAATTTGACCTCCAACAATGCCATGACCTCCATAGAATCCATGTTCTTTAGAAAATATATGCATAGAACCTCCAAGTCCTTGAGAAGTTCCTGTTGCTTTACCAAAAAGCTCTGCCATAATACGTTTAGGATCTACACCCATTCCTATGGGTTGCACATGATTACGATACGCTGTTATCATTTTATCTTTAGACAAGTCCATAACATGCAACGCTCCTGCTAAAACCGCTTCTTGTCCATTATATAAATGAAGAAATCCTCTTACTTTTTGTTGTATATATAGGGCTGCTAGTTTGTCTTCAAACTTTCTCCAAAACAGCATGTCTTCATACCATTTAAGGTACGTTTCTTTAGTGATTTTTTGCATCGACTAATTTTATTAATAAGCGAACGACAAAAGTAACACTTTAGTTAATAAGGTAAAAACAGTTAAAGGTTAATTTTAAACGAAAATACTATAGCACAGATTTGTCAAACATTAAAGGCAGCAAGTTTGATAAAGAATTGGATTTAACGACTTTGCCAGTTTCACCCATAAAATAGATTTCTATTGGAGCATCTTGGGTTACTTCATATTCTGCAATAGCTTGTCGGCAAGCACCGCATGGTGGAATAGGCGTTGTCGTTGGGTTTACTTGAGACCCAGCAATAATAACCATTTTTAATATTTTTGAATCTGGATATTGAGCGCCTTTATAATATATGGCTGTGCGCTCAGCACAAAGCCCTGAAGGATAGGACGCGTTCTCTTGATTGCTTCCAGTTATAACTTCGCCATTATCTAAAAGTAAGGCCGTTCCAACACTAAACTTTGAATATGGAGCATATGCTTTTTGCCTTATTTCTGAAGCTTTATCCATAAGTTGTTTAACATCTTCTGGCACTTCTTCTAAACTGTCAAATACATATAGTGTAGATTCTATTTTTACTTCTTTCATCTGTTTATATATATTGTTTTTTATAGGTAATATGTAACATTCATATAATTATTTTTTTATGTGACTCCTTCTTCAGTCATGAATGTTTCATTTAGAAACTATTTTAGACAAAAAAACTATTGTAAAATACAATAGTTTTTTTAATCTTCATATTATTATATCATACTAATATTCGTTGTATTCTCCTGCTCCAAAATTAAATGTTAAAGAAAAACGCAATGTATTCTCTAATGGACTCTGCACTTTCGATGCTGAGAACAAATATGATAAATCAATATCAATTGATGTGTATTTAAAACCTGCTCCTAATGCAAAGAATTTTCGTGCGCCTTTTTCTTCAGCTTCATTAAAGAATCCTGCTCTAAAAGCAAATGAATCTTGATATCGGTACTCTGCTCCTAATGCCCATGTAAATTCTTTTATTTCTTCACTAAACCCGCCTGGTGCATCTCCAAAAGACTGAAAAACACCTGATATAAAACTCACATCAGTAGATTTACCACTTACAATAACATTATCCGTTTCACTTATCAAGTCATCAACAACAGGGCCGTCATAAACACCATTTCCATTTAAATCGTTAAATGTTACTTCAGTACCTAAAATTGGTGGTGTTGGCACTAAGAGTTTGTTTAGCTCTAAAGTCACTGCAAGGGTGTTATATTGATCGAAGATAAAGTCAAACCCTCCACCTATTCTTAAATTTGTAGGTATAAAGTTTTCTGTACCTGCATCGTCATATTTAATCTTAGGCCCTAAATTTTGAATAGCAAAACCTGCTCTCCAACGTCCATTAAAACTTTCATATGCGTTTTCTTCACTTTGATAGTAACCAGAAACATCAACAGCAACCGTACTTGCTGGTGCTGGATTTAAATCTACTCCAATTATTTTAAGATCTGAGCGTAAATAACGTAATGCAACTGCCATTGAAAATTGTTCGGCTAATCGTAATGAATACGCTACATCTATAGTTAACTCATTAGGTTTTGCAATTCTAGGTGTATCATTAGGTCCATCAACCAATTCTATTTCTCCAAGGCTAAAGTATTTAAAACTTCCAGAGAAGGCACTTTTTTCATCCAACCGATTAAAATATGTTACTTGTCCTATTGAAATATCATTAACCAATTTACTTAAATATGGTGTATAACTTATACCAAATCCAGATTTGGCTAAAGAAAATGCATATTTTGAAGGATTCCATTGTTGAGAATAAGCATCGGCAGATGTTGCTACTCCCATATCTCCCATACCAGCAGCTCTTGCATCGGCTGCTATAAGTAAAAATGGAACTCCAGTTGTAATTACTCTACTATCGTTAGAATTAGGAATTAACTGAGTAATTTGTGCATTAACACGAGCGAAAAAACCTATTGTTATTAGGGCAAAAATGTAGTTTTTCATAAGTATAATGTTGATTTAAACTGCTGCTTTAAAAAGCATTAATCTATTTGGCAAATATAATTTATTATTATAGTATTACAAGTTTTTGATATTTTTCTACTGTTTTATTTAATTGTTTTGAGCGTACTGTTAATTTGTAAACATACACTCCTTTTCCTATTTTATCTCCAAAGTCATCCTTTCCATCCCAAACTATATCTTTAGATACTGAGCTTGTTACCTTACTCCCTCCAGTGGTTTGACCATTTAAGGTTTTTACCAACTTACCCGATACAGTGAATACTTGTACTGAAACGTCTAAAACCTCTGAACTATTGTGATTAAACCAAAATTCTGTGTAATTAACAAAAGGATTTGGATAATTTAGTACATTATCGATAACAAGTGACTCATTTTCGTCAAAAACCACAAACTGTACCTCTGAAGTCGATGAATTGTTATAAACATCCCATGCTTTTAACGTTAATGTATGCAACCCAGGCTGTAAATCTCTAAATGGATAGGTTAGCGTACCGTTTTGATAATCATCCACTTCGGTTGTGTAATAGTCGTTTAATTTAAACGGATTCGTTTCATCACCATCTAAAATGGCTATAATATCATGTCCTATTCCGCTAGAGGTATTTATGCCGTTTTCATCTTGTAATTTTGCAAGAAGTGTTGGGGATTCATTAGTAATTCCTCCAGAAACAAAGTTTTCATCATTCATAAAAAGGGCAATGGTTGGCCCAATATTGTCTTCAGCAGCATTTTCGTTTATACCACCTATTTTAATATCAAAATTAAACCCAGATTGATCTTGAAACTGATTGTCCTTTTTTGAATAAAAACTAACTTTTCCATTACCTACTGGTATTCCTATATCTTTCGGAACTATAAAATCAAATGTAAAAACACCATTGGTTACCGTTGCTTGACCTCTAAAAATAGTTTCACCTAAGGTTTCAAAATCTAAAATTATAAGTTGCCCATTATTATCTCTTGTTCTATCATTCGCCAATGTTTGCCTATCAATGCCTTTATCATAAATGGTTGCAGTTAGCACCCCATTATAATCATTAATTAGATTACCCAAACCATCAACAACTTCACCTTCTAGTTTAACATAACTCAACGCTTTTAAAACATCAATATTTCCTGTAATTGGTACGTCGTTTACTTTGGTAAGTCGTATTCCAGATTTAGGAATTGCCAACTTCATAGCAGGATCTCCAATAAAAAAAGTTAATCGTCGCTGTGCTATTCCTGAAATTGAAGGGTCATTTTTAGTTAATCTTAAAGCCTCGGCTACTGAGACATAACTATTTGAGCCAAAACTGAATAAATACTCTCCTAATATTTCATTAAAAGCAACGCCAACACTTACAAATATTTGACGTGTAGTGGTAATTAATCCAACTGCTCCACCTTCTTTATTCCAATATAAAAACTCTCCCGCAGATGGTCTTAATGGATTATCAAATTTTGAGTATTCGCAAGTAACTGTAACAAAGCAGTTAAGTTTACATACATTGGTAAGCTCTTGCGCATTAATTTTATCGAAAATACGCTCTCCAGCTAAACCATCTTCACCTCCATGCCCAAAATAGTTAATTACTAGTGCGCCCACTTCAACATTATCAAAAATAGCTTTATTTACTGATGGATAACGTTCTCCTCCAGCACTAGACTCTTGCGTAAATGAATCAGAATGAATCTTTGTAACATTAAAAAAAGGCTTGTTTTGTGTTACTTCGTCTCCTATAAAATTTGTAGTATTTTGAATTATACTTTCCCAAGCTACATCAACATCATCCGAAATCACCAAAACATTATTTCGCCAGTTCCCATATGCTTCCACCTGATAATACGATTCTAGTTTATCTACTAACTCTTTGGCACGTTGCGGTGTATCGGCTAAAATTCTTCCTACAGCAATATCTAATTTATCAGAAGATCCCATGCCACCTTCATTAGCATCCATCATTCCATAAAAATCGTCGGACACTAATGAGCTTGTTAAACTAAAACTATTTAGTGTATGCCAAGACGGAACGACATTTGTATTATTAGCTACCCTATCTTTATAATCAAACGAAGCATCACCAAATAAACATAAATATTTTAGTTTTTTGTCTGGTGCACTGGCATTATCATATACATATTTTATTAAATTTCTTATTCCAGCAACATCTTGATTGCCAGAACTAAACTCATTATAAATTTCTTGTAATGTATATACTTTTACATTTAAGCCGTAAATATTTCTATCTAATTGCGCCAATCGTTGTGCTTGAGACAACATATCTTGTCTTGCAATTATAATATAATCTACATCCTGAAATTGACCTTGGGCATCTAAAAATACCGATCCTTTAATATCTTGATTACTTATTTGAGTTGCTGAATTGTTAAGTGGTTGATAATAATCTGAAGGGTTAATAGCGATATATCTTCTGATTTCACCCAACTGAGCTTTAAAACTAAATGTTGAATTGGAGTCTTGATTAATTATAGTTGTAACATTATTTCGATCTGTTACATCCCAAACTTCAGCAATACTAGAGGCATTAGAAACATTGTATTGACCAATTCCGGCAGTTAGTGATGCATTATTATTTTTAAATGCAAATTGTTTTCCATTGGATGATAAACTTCGAGTGGCTTCTATTGAAATATAATCTAAGTAGCCAACAGAAGATGGATTTCCATTATTATTATAATTGAGATTAACTGTGATATTTCCCGAATTCACAGAAATATCTCCTATAAAAAAATCTTGTGATGCCAATACAGGATCGTTAATGGCTTGAAACGAAAAATTATCTACTTGGTTTCCGTTAACTTTTAACTGCATTGTTGTTGGAACCTCTCCAACAGCGGCTGCATATACTTTTAAGTTAATAGGCTCTGTTGTAACCATATTAGGAAATTCAAAATCAAAAAACTTTTCATTATCAAAATCAAATCTATCTCCAAACCAACGTCTACCAATTTTTACTAAATTATACTCATCTACTTCATAAAACTGATAGTCATGAAACGTATCAAAAATTACATCAGGATTTCCTGTTGGCTCAACATTAATTTGTATTTGCTTTGCAGTAACACCGGGAGTTACATTTATAAAATAGCAGGCCTTATCAACAAACACATTATTATTTGTATTGCTTTCGGCATTAAACCCTGTTGGACCAACGCCATAGAATAGTAAATAATCGTTATTATTAAATACACCATCCTCTCCTCCCACAAATTTAATTGCATTCTCCGTTAAGTCTAATGGGTAAAATGCAGCGTTTTCTAAAGGCAACATTGTGCCTCCTTGACCAAATACCCTTATGGTTCTAGGGTCTATTCCATTTGTATTAACCCCTAAATTGTTTAAGAAACTCTTTGATAGTTTAAACACACCTGTTTTATCAATATAAAACTTATACCAAGTCCCTTGTCCCAATACTGAATTAGTTATAGCACTTGTATTTGAAGTGGTTCTAAAACTATTTGTACTGTTATATGTTATTGTAAAAGCAAGAACTTTTTTATAAATACCATTATCATTTATTATTGGAGAAACCTCTAAATAAGCATAACGCTTGCCTCTGGCAATAGAATTTTTTAAAACAGATATAATTTGCTTTGGGATAGTTTTAATATTAACATCTTTCAACTCACTTAAAACAATTGGAGCATATGTAACATTTGTTAATTTTACCGTGTTTTCGTTAATCGGTTGGTTTAATTCCCATTGTGAAACAAACTTTAACCCTGTAATATGGTCAAAACTAAAATTTTCTTTATTAAATGAAGGGACTACAGTTTTAGAAGATGATGTAGATAGTGTTCGTGTGCCTTCCCATTCAATTTTAAATTGTTTTTGTTGGGAATAGCTTAGAAAAAATGATAAAAAAAGTATCGTGTAAAGTATTTTCTTCATTTGCGAATATATCTCATATTAACGTTAAACACAGTTTATTTTATCTCTTTCTGCCACCTAATAAAAACATTAACTAACATGTTTATAACATCAGTAACGTTGATTATTACTGGATATTATTTTATTTTAATTTAATTCAAATTTACAATAATAAATCATGAACTAATACGTTTTAGGGTAACTAAATTTGTCTCGAAAAGGTAAAAAAATCCGATATTGTGTACAAAAAATAGGATGAAATGCATATTTTTTGATAAAAACCCTTGTCTGTTAATCTTTAATTACTATATTGCGACACCAAATATTTAATTGACTTACTTAAAAAGTATGGATATGAAAAATGCCACAATACTAAAAATAATGCTAGTTCTAGCACTATCTTTATCTATGTTTAGTTGTAAAAAATCATCGAGCTCTAAGAACAATTCTAGAGCTACAGGATGGAGTATCAATGATAAAGCTGGAGGCTTCCAATACAATACAAGCTTTAAAGAACAGGCAACTGCGCCTGGATTAGCATTTGTTGAAGGAGGTACTTTCACAATGGGAAAAGTTCAAGATGATGTGATGCATGATTGGAATAATGCTCCAAATCAGCAGCACGTACAATCCTTTTATATGGACGAAACCGAAGTTACCAATATGATGTATATGGAATACTTAGATTGGATTAAGCGTGTTTATCCACCAGAAAATCCAAACTTTAAAGCCATATATAATGGTGCTTTACCAGACACTCTAGTATGGAGAAATCGCTTAGGCTATAACGAAATGATGACCAACGAGTATTTACGTCACCCAGGTTATGCCGAGTATCCTGTTGTTGGAGTAAGTTGGATTCAAGCTGTAGAATTTGCAAGCTGGCGTACCGATAGAGTTAACGAAATGTATCTTGAAGAAGCTGGGTACTTAGAAAGAGGTGCGCGACATACAGCGACTGCCGAAGCAAATTTTAATACTGATACCTATATTAATGCACCAACACAAACTTATGGTGGTAATGATAGTATTATTAATCCTGCTTCAAGACGTAAAAGAGTGCAAACAACTGCTGCTGGAGATACCATTAATGTGTATGCTTCTAGAGGTACTGGAATAATTTCTCCTAGATACAGACTACCTACTGAGGTAGAATGGGAATATGCTGCACTTGGCTTAACCGAGCTAAGAAGCTATAATGTTTATAGAGGGCGTAAAAAATATCCATGGGATGGTCAATATACACGTTCAGGAAAACGCAAAATTCGTGGCGATCAAATGGCTAATTTTAAACAAGGCAAAGGTGATTATGGCGGAATTGCAGGTTGGTCTGATGACGGTGCCGATATTACGGCTCAGGTAAAATCATACGAACCAAACGACTATGGTTTATATGATATGGCTGGAAATGTAGCCGAATGGGTTGCCGATGTGTACAGACCAATAGTAGATGATGAATTTAACGACTTTAACTACTATCGTGGAAATATATATACCAAAAACGCAATTAATGACGATGGTACTGTAAAAATTGTAACTGTTAATGATATTGTTTACGATACATTAAGCAATGGAAAAATTATAGCAAGAAATTTACCAGGAGAAATATTACAAGTAGCTGTTGATGAAAACGAAACCTACTTAAGAAACAATTTCTCTACAAGTGATAATAGAAACTTTAGAGATGGTGATAAACGATCTTCAAGAAATTTTGAAAGCTTCAATGACGAAGATGGAGATAATGAAGATCACGATGCTTTAACCCGAAAAATGTATAATGCACCAAAAAATGTTATAGAAATAGATTCTAGCGGTAATATGATTAGAGAATATGACAAATCTAATAATAGAACGTCTTTAATTAGTGATGAAGTACGTGTGTATAAAGGTGGTTCATGGAGAGATAGAGCTTATTGGCTAGATCCTGCGCAACGACGCTATTTCCCACAAGACATGGCAACCGATTATATCGGGTTTAGATGTGCAATGTCTAGAATTGGTTCTAAATCTAAAACAAAAAATAAAAAGAAAAATTAAAGTCTTTTCAATTATAAAATACAAGTCCTAACGTTTTCGTTGGGACTTTTTTTATTACATTTAATTCATGAACATAAAAACACTTCACAACCTATTTTTAAAATGCAGTTCTGTTTGTACAGATACCAGGAAAATCACAGGCAACTGTATGTTTTTTGCCCTTAAAGGCGATACTTTTAATGGTAATACATTTGCTTCAAAAGCCATAGAGAATGGTGCTAAATATGCTATAGTTGATGACAAAGAATTCGCGCTGACCGAAAATTATATTTTGGTAGAAGATGTACTAACCACATTACAACAATTAGCAAACTACCATAGAACATATCTGGGATTAAAGATAATTGCCCTTACTGGTAGTAATGGCAAAACCACCACTAAAGAACTTATACATAGTGTGCTTCAAAAAAAATATCGCACAGTAGCTACCATTGGTAATTTAAACAATCATATTGGTGTACCGCTTACTTTACTCTCTATGAATAAAAATACCGAAATAGGTATTGTAGAAATGGGAGCCAATCATTTACATGAAATAGAAAAACTATGCCAAATTGCCAATCCTGATTATGGCTATATCACCAATTTTGGAAAAGCACATTTGGAGGGTTTTGGCAGTATTGAAGGTGTTATTAAAGGAAAAAGTGAACTTTATAATCATTTAAAAACAAATTCTAAACTCATTTTTATTAATGCTGAAGATCCTATTCAGGTAAAGCAGCTTAATGACTATAAACACTATTATACTTTTGGGAGTAAACCTGAAAATGATGTTACACTCACTTTTGTTGATGCCAATCCTTTTGTAAATGCAAAATTTAAAAACCTTACCATTGAAAGCCATTTGATTGGCGCATACAATTTTAATAATATTTCGGCTGCCATTGCTATTGGGCAATATTTTGAAGTGAATGATATTGATATTAAAGACTCCGTAGAAAATTATATTCCCAAAAACAACAGATCTCAGATTATTAAAAAAGCTACCAACACAATTATCCTTGATGCTTATAACGCCAACCCAACAAGTATGAAAGCTGCATTAGTTAATTTTGAACAACAAACTAGTTCTATTAAAACAGCAATACTTGGTGACATGTTCGAATTAGGTGATGAAGCAAAAAAAGAGCATCAATACATTGTCGATCTTGTTTCAACTATGCTATTAGATAACGTTATATTAATTGGTGAACACTTTTATAAAACAAAAATAGTAGCATCAAAAATAATTGCATTTAAATCTTTTGAAGATTTTAAAGTTGAATTTGATACTTCAAAAATTAAAAATACTTCAATTTTAATTAAAGGGTCTAGAGGTATGGCTTTAGAACGGGTTTTGGAGTTATTATAATTTGATTTAAAAAATGACAATCAAAAAACATAGATTTAGAA
>JAADHG010000158.1 GCA_013151975.1 Chlorobiota bacterium
AAAAATTCACAATGATACCCCTCAAATAAGAGGAGAGCCAAAAAATGTAGATGATGCGTATCGCTCTTTGCAAAGTGGAAAGATTGAATACAACGATAGTAATAGCACGACTATAGCTGATGGATTACGAACGTTTTTAGGAGATCGAAATTTTCCAATTATAAAAGAAGGTGTTGAAAAAATAATTAGAGTAGAAGAAGAAGAAATTATTAATGCGATGAAGCTGGTTTGGGAACGCATGAAAATAATTATTGAGCCTTCAAGTGCTGTTGCTTTTGCAGCATTACTTAAAGATAAAGAAGATTATAAAAATAAAAACGTCGGTATTATTATTTCCGGCGGAAATGTAGATGTAACCAATCTGCCATTTTAAGTATTAACGATTGTGGATTGATGATTGTAGATTTTAGAATTTGATAAAGAATAAGTATGAAACCTAATCAACTAGAAGAGCGACTGATTCAATTCGCAATAGATGTCATTTTACTTTGTAAGAAGGTTGATAAATCTTTTGCTTCAGAACATTTAGTTAAACAATTGATAAGGTCTGCTGCTTTAAATTATGGAGAAGCAAGAAGTGGAGAATCAACAAGAGATTTTTTACACAAGATGAAATTTTGCTTAAAAGAATTGAGAGAGAGTTTAATTAATATGAGAATACAAAAAGGAGCAAAACTTATTACAGATGTTGATTTTTTAGATATATTAATAAAGGAAAACGATGAGCTTATTTCAATATTTGTTGCAAGCATTAAAACAGCTTCTCTAAAACTTAAAATTTAAATTGAATGATAAATAAAAAGAATTCAAAAATCAGTAATCGTTAATCTTAAATCTCCAATGAATAAAATAGGAATTATAGGTTCAGGAACAATGGGAAGTGGCATCGCACAAGTGGCTGCAACTTCTGGTTGTAAAGTTAAAGTGTACGATACCAATCAAGACGCTTTAAATAAAAGTAAAGTAGCTCTAGAAAAAGTACTGTTACGCCTTATTGAAAAAGAAAGGATTGATGAAACAGAAAAAAATAGAATTCAAGATAATATTTCTTATGTAAATTCCTTGAAGGATTTAGCAGATTCCAATCTAACTATCGAAGCCATTGTTGAAAATTTAGAGATTAAAAAAAAGGTGTTTTCAGAGTTAGAGAGTTATGTGTCTGCTGAAACAATAATTGCATCAAATACATCATCACTATCAATTGCATCAATCGCATCATCACTACAAAAACCAGAGCGTTGTGTAGGTATTCACTTTTTTAATCCAGCACCATTAATGGCATTGGTTGAGGTAATTCCCGCAATACAAACATCTCAAAAGGTGTTTGAAAAAGCAGTTTCAACGATTAAGAGTTGGAATAAAACGGTTGCTGTTGCTAAAGACACACCTGGTTTTATTGTAAATCGTGTTGCAAGACCATATTATGGCGAATCGCTTCGTATTTATGAGGAAGGCATTGCAGATTTTGCAACCATTGATTGGAGTTTAAAAACAATTGGAGGTTTTAGAATGGGACCTTTTGAATTGATGGATTTTATTGGTAACGATATTAATTATACAGTTACCAAAACGGTATTTAAAACCTTTTATTACGATTCTAGATTCAGACCTTCATTTACCCAACAACGATTGGCAGAAGCAGGATATTTAGGACGAAAAACAGGCAAAGGATATTATGATTATGATGAGAATGGACGTGTTATTCTGAACGAAAGTGAAGAATCTCATAATAGTGAGTTGGCAGAACAGATTTTCAATCGTGTGTTAGTAATGTTAATCAATGAAGCCGCAGATGCTTTATTTTTAAATATTGCTTCAGCTGAAGATATTGATAAAGCAATGACCAAAGGTGTTAATTATCCTAAAGGGCTCTTAGCTTGGGCAGATGAAAAAGGTATGGATTGGTGTGTTGATAGCATAGATGAGTTATATAATGAATATCATGAAGAAAGATATAGATGCAGTCCGTTATTACGTAAAATGAAAAGAGAAAATAAAACATTTTTTTAATGAAAGGAGAATTAATTCCGCATAAAATGTTAAGTCTTGACGCTTTTAGCACATGGTTAGGAATCGAAATATTAGAGTGTGAACTAGGTAGATGTAAAGTCGCTATGACAGTTCGAAAGGAAATGCTAAATAGTATGAATAAAGCGCATGGAGGAATTAGCTACGCATTAGCCGATACAGCTTTTGGTTTTGCCGCTAACACACATGGCAAATATGCAGTGTCTATTGAAACGTCTATCAATCATATTGAAGCACTCAATGAAGGCGATTATTTAGTGGCAGAATCGGTAATTGAAAAAGTGAATCATAAATTAGGCTTTAATATTATTGAAGTAAAACGAGATGAAGAATTGGTAGCACTTTTTAAAGGCATAGTCTATAGAACAAATAAAGATTGGGAATAAAATTAAATAATTCCTTCCCTTTTGAAGGGAAGGTGTCCGAAGGACGAAAGGGTTAAATATGAAAGAAGCATATATCATAGACGGAATAAGAACACCAATAGGAAGCTATAAAGGCACATTATCGCCTGTTCGTACAGACGATTTGGCGGCTTTAGTAATAAAAGAGCTGGTAACAAGAAATCCAAATATTCCAAAAGAAGCTTATGACGATGTTATCTTAGGCTGTGCAAATCAAGCCGGAGAAGACAATCGAAATGTAGCACGAATGGCTTCATTGTTAGCAGGATTACCATTTTCTGTACCAGGAGAAACCATCAACCGTTTGTGTAGTTCAGGGCTATCAGCTATAATTCACGCCAATAGAGCTATAAAAGCAGGAGATGGTGACGTGTTTATTTCAGGAGGAGTAGAGCATATGACACGCGGACCGTATGTGATTGCAAAACCATCAAGTGCGTTTGGTAACGACTCCAAAATGTATGATTCCAGTTTCGGATGGCGATTTATCAATCCGAAAATGCAGCAATTATATGGAACAGATAGTATGGGAAATACTGCAGAAAATCTAGTTGAGAAATATAATATTTCACGTAATGATCAAGATGCGTTTGCATATTGGAGCCAGATGAAAGCTGCTAAAGCACAAGAAAATGGACGTTTGGCAAAAGAAATCATAACAGTTGAAATTCCTCAGCGCAAAAAAGAGGCGATCCAATTTTCTAAAGATGAGTTTGTAAAACCAACAACTACAAAAGAAGTATTGGCAAAATTACGACCA
>JAADHG010000203.1 GCA_013151975.1 Chlorobiota bacterium
ATTCACATTCTTGAAAGGTGTGAAACAATAATTTCATGAGGGAAGGGGTCTGATTTACCACCAAAACCACCTCCTAAATAAGGTTTGATTACACGAACCTGATTCATAGGTACTTCCAATACTTTTGCTAGGTATCGATGCAAATAATGAGGCACTTGAGTTGCGGTAATGATAGTTAAACCATTCTCATCCCACCATGCAGTTGCAGCATGGGGTTCTGTAAAACCATGATTCAATCCTTGAAAATCGAATTCAACATCCACTTTATAATCAGCATTTGCCAAACCTTTCTGTTGGTTACCAAAACGTAATTCAGCCTTTTTATGAATGTTATTGTTAAACTTAGAATGTGAATGAATTTGTTCGTCTGTTCCCACATCTTCGCAAGCTTCTTTCATATCAAAAAACGAACGAAGTGGAGAGTATTTTATCTCAACCAATTTACAAGCATGCGCAGCTATTTCTTCGGTATCGGCAGCAATGGCAACAACAATTTCACCAATGTATCTTGTTTTTTCAACAGCCATTGCTGTTTCATCCTGAGAGATTGGTAATACCCCAAATTTTATGGGTAAATCTTTTCCGGTGATTACTGCTTTTACGCCTACCAGAGCTTTAGCTTTGCGAGTGTTTATTGAAATGATCTTTGCATGTGCATGCGTGCTTCTCACAAATTTACAATGCAATGCGTTTTTTATTTTAAAGTCATCTGCATAATCGGCTGTCCCTTGTACTTTTTTTACGGCTTCAATTGTTGGTCTTGCTTGTCCAACCATTTTATACGTATCATTATCATTTATCGAAGATTGCTCATCGTTTACATAAGCTTCAACCGCTTCAATAATTTTTTTATATCCTGTACAGCGGCATAAATTCCCGGACAACGCTTCTTTGATATCACTAGTAGTTGGATTTTGATTTTCTTCTAAATAAGCGAGTGTACTCATAATCATTCCCGGAGTACAATATCCACATTGAATAGCGCCTTTTTCTACAAATTTTTCTTGAAGTTTATGTAATTTATTTTGATCTGCAACACCTTCTATGGTAGTGATTGTACTTCCTGCAACACGCATTACAGGAGTAATGCAACTTTGTACAGCTTTGCCATTAACAAAAACCGTACAAGCACCACAACTTGCTTGTTCACAACCTAATTTAGTTCCTGTTAGTTGAATTTTTTCTCTTAAAACCTTGGCAAGTGTATCGTGAGGCTCAGCTACTACATGATATTCTTTTTCGTTAACTATTAATTTAATAATATTCATTAGCTCCTTTTTAACTCGTACCTTTCTTAATGAAAAAAATTAGCTCCTGTTTTATCATATCCCTGCACCTATACTTTTTCCACCATCTACATAAATAGTTTGTCCTGTTATATATTTAGTATTTTCATTACTCAAAAAAGACACCGTATTTGCAATATCTTCAGGTTTACCCATTGCTTTGATTGGTTGTGTCTGAATTAAATTTTCTTGAATATCTTTTGATAGTTTTTGAGTTAATGGAGTGTCAATTAATCCTGGTGCGATGGCATTAACAAAAACACCGTATTTGCCAAGTTCTAAAGCCAATACTCTTGTTAATCCTACAATTCCTGCTTTTGAAGCCGAATAGTTTGATTGTCCTCTATTGCCTAACCAAGCTCTAGAAGCAATATTTATGATTCGTCCTCTTTTTTGTTCACGCATTGCTATTCCTGCAGCTTTACACATTAACCATGTTCCTCTTAGATTTACTTCAATCACTTTATCAAAGTTTTTAACAGGCATTTTCCAAATTACATTATCATTAATTATCCCAGCATTATTTACTACTACATCAATACCTTTATATGTTTCAATTACGGTTTTAAAAAGCTGATTTACCTCTTTTTCATTACTAATATCACAAGCAATAAATTTGGCAGAATTTCCCAGTTCTTTAGCTAAGGCTACCCCATTCTTTTTATCAACATCAACTATAACGGTCATGTAATTATCATGAACCATACGTTGTGCAATAGCTTTTCCAATACCCTTAGCAGCTCCAGTAATTATTGATATTTGCTTATCCATTTTTTAATATTTATTAATTTTGCTAATATCAATGAAGATAATTTCTTTCGATCTTTCTATATATCTAGTTGGAACACTATTTCATGTTCATACCTCAAGCAACACTTCTTTTTTATTGCTATAATTACAGATTGATTAAAAATATAAAACCTAAAAACAGGAAAACATGATAAATGTCATTAAAAATAAGGATTTTTACCGCTTGGGAAAGCTAATTGGTTTCTATTTAAGAGTGTTTAAAAATAAATGGCCGAGTTGTTCTCGCTATGAAGAAAATTTATTATAAAATAATGAGATTTCTAATTATTTCATAAGAAATAAAGGTTTTACTTTTTCAAAATTTAATGTGGTAGTTTACTTTGCAAAAGACCATAAACAAAAGTTCCAACTAAAGCGGAAGCTATAACTATTAAAATTGGTATATATCCAGCACCAACTAAAGTAAACATAGGCCCTGGGCAAGCACCTGCCAAGGCCCATCCTAAACCAAATATAATACCTCCAATTAAGTAACGACTTACGCTTTTGTCTTTTGGTTTAATAACTATTTGTTCACCATAAAATGATTTTATACGATACCTTTTAATAAACTGTACCATAATAATTCCAAGTCCTAGGGCAGATCCAATGATACCATACATGTGAAAGGCTTTAAATTGAAACATTTCGTAAATTCGAAACCAGGAAGCGGCTTCAGATTTATACATTATTATTCCAAAACCTACACCTATTAATAAATAAATAAAACTTTTCATAACTTAAAAAATTAGTGGGAATAATAAGTGAACCATTAATAAACCACCTATAAAAAAACCTATAACGGCAATTAATGAAGGACGTTGTAAATTGCTTAATCCAGAGATGGCATGTCCTGATGTACAACCTCCAGCATAACGAGCTCCAAATCCAACAAGTAACCCTCCTATTATTAAAATAATTAGACTCTTTGTGTTAGTTAAAGCATTTATGCCATACAGTTCTGTTGGTAAATAAGATTTTCCAGCACTGTTAAACCCTAAGTTTCTCAGATTATCAATTACCTCAGGATGTATTGCTACTGAAGTGTCGTTAGATAAAAAATGCGAACCAATAAAGCCGCCAATTATAGCTCCCAAAATAACAATAAGATTCCAACGTTGAGCTTTCCAATCAAACTTAAAAAAAATCACCTTTTTATCGGCTCCACACATGGTGCATATTGTGGTTAGGTTAGAAGACATGCTAAACTTTTTTCCTACCATAAGCAGTATAAACATTATTAATGCAATAAGTGGACCAGCGATATACCAAGGCCAAGGCTCGAAAATTATTTCCATACTATAATTATTAGTTCTCTCAAGAGCTATCAATATCAATTTCTATTTTTAGCAAAAGAATTCGCTGCAAAAATGAGTTTTTTGAATTTAATTTCATAATGAAATATAAAAAAGAAAAAAGGCAAGCTCAACGAAGCTTGCCTTGTAATGTTAATTCAATTTTTTTTAAGTTTTTAATTAATAGCAATTAAACCTCTTTACCTTTCATCATTTTATTCCAATATAAATAAGGCAGCATATATTTTTTAAGTATCCATAATCTCCAATGTTCTTTTGATGAATCTTTAATAAGCATTTGTTTTAATTTTGGATCTGGAGTGAAATTATTATTATAATCAAATTCAGCTAGTACCATTTTACCATAACCAGTTACAAATGGGCAAGATGAATATCCATTATAAGATTTACTTCCTATTTTATTTTGCGCCATAAGTAATAAAATGTTTTCAACAACAATTGGCGCTTGTTTTCTTACTGCAGCTCCAGTTTTTGCAGTTGGCAATGCAGCTACATCTCCTAACCCAAATACATTAGCATATGTGTTATGTTGTAAGGTGTGAATATCTACGTCTAACCATTTTTCTTGATTTACTAATGGTGAATTTTGAATAAATTTTGGAGCCGTTTGTGGCGGTGCCAAATGTAGCATATCAAAATGGATACCTATCAAGTCTCCATCTTTAGAAACTTCTATGTCTTTATGGTTATATTCCGAATGATTATCTGCAAGAGCATACCAGGCAATTTGTTTTTCGCCATCTACTTTTTTAAGTAAATGTCCAAAACGTAAATTAATATCTTTCCTATCAACAATTTCCATCAATGTTTTTGCTATAGGTTTTACTCCAAAAATAACACCTCCGTTAGTTGCAAAGACAATATTTGTCCTATTTTTTACACCGCTTTTTCTAAAGTAATCTTCAGCTAAGTACATGATTTTTTGTGGAGCTCCTCCACACTTAATAGGAGTAGTTGGTTGTGTAAATAATGCAGTTCCACCTTTAAAGTTTTGTAATACTTTCCAGGTATGCTTAGGGTCTGTATAATTACTACATACAACGCCTTTATTTATAGCCTCAGTAAGCCCTTCTACTAAAGAGAAATCGTATACCAAACCTGGAGCAACGACCAAATAGTCATATGTGATATCGCCACTATTTTTTGTTGTAACTGTGTTGTTGTCAGGGTTAAAACTAGAGGCATAATCTTTAATCCAAGTAATGCCTTTTGGCATTACACTAGACATTGGTCTTGCAGTTTTGTTATAATTGAAAGTACCAGCACCAACTAACGTCCAAGCAGGTTGATAATAATGTGTTTCGGCAGGTTCAATTAATCCTATGTTTATATCTTTATCTTTTTTAAGCATTTGTGTGGCAACCATAATACCAGCTGTTCCACCTCCTATTATTAATACTTGATGATGTGTACTCATAGTTAAAGCTTTTAAATGTAAATAACATTGTAAAGTTAAGAGACTGCTTTGGAAATTCAAGTAACAATTGTTACATAATATTATAAACCCCATCTTTTAAGGTGGGGTTTATAATATTATTACTTTGCTTTACAAGTATTCAAACCAACCAACGAATACAAAGGGCAAGAACTAACTAAACTAGTGAGTAAAAACACTCCTCCTAAAGCTAATAATACATACCCTAAGGTTCCTGTTATAGTGCCGTTATAATATAAAAAACCAATAATAGCAGCAATAATAATTCTGATAATGCGGTCTAATCCGCCCATATTTTTTTTCATAATATTTATTTTTTTCAATCAAGTAAATAGTAATAAAATTAGAGTGATTAAAGTTAGACAAGCTAAACACACTAATAAAAATTTAGATACTTTATTAATAATCATAGTCAAATGTATAAATTGTAATTTGCAAATCCTGTAACATTTGTTACAACATCAAATAATTAAATTAGTATGTCATTAGAGAAATTAAAAGATGAAATAGGAAATATGGATATTTATCTTTTAGATCAAATATTAAAAGGGCGTTATTTAAGGGAGCAAATAATTCTTGATGCCGGATGTGGGAATGGTAGAAATTTAAAGTGGTTTTACAATAATTCGTATACAATTTTTGGGATTGATGGTGACGTTGATAAAATTGAAGAAGTTAAAAAACAATATATAATTCAATGCGAAAATTTTACAGTAAACTCAGTTGAGAATCTGCCTTTTGAAAATGAATCCTTTCACCATATTCTTTGTAATGCAGTTTTGCATTTTGCAGAGAATGAAGCTCATTTTTATAATATGTTTTCAGAATTAGTTAGAGTTTTAAAGCCAAATGGTTCTTTGTTTATTAGAACGGCTTCAGATATAGGAATAGAAGATAAAGTTCTTCATTTAACATCTGGAGTTTATACTTTACCAGATAAAACAGAACGATTTTTACTAACAAAATCACTATTAGATAAAATAACAAAAAAGTATTATCTTTCTTTCTTAGAACCTTTAAAGACAGTTAATGTAAATGATAAAAGAAGTATGACTACTTTAGTTCTCCAAAAACCTTAATAAATTAAACTCATGGATAAATATTTAGAGGCATTTAGTAATGCTTTTTTTGGAACAATTGATTGGACATGGAGATCCATCATTTTTGAAGAGCCATGGTATAGAAATTATTTTTGGGGTTTAATAGTTATTTCTTTAGCAGTTTGGGTACTAGAAATTGCATTTCCTTGGCGTAAAAATCAAGGAGTATTTAGAAAAGATTTTTGGTTAGATGCATTTTACATGTTTTTTAACTTTTTCATTTTTGCAATTGTTATTAGTGGCTTTTATAAAGTATTAGAAATAGGGTTTAGCAACTTTGGAATTTCTTCAAGTAGCTTGTCTTTAATAAATGTATTGACTTGGCCAAAATGGGCGCAATTATTACTCTTCTTTGTGTTTAACGATTTTGTACAGTGGTTCACACATGTATTATTACACAAGTATAATTTCTTATGGCAATTCCATAAAGTACACCATAGTGTTAAAGAAATGGGGTTTGCAGCACATTTGCGTTACCATTGGATGGAAAACATTTTGTATAAACCGTTAAAGACATTTGTTGTGATGCTTCTTGTAGGAGGAGAACCCATGGATGCCTTTATTGTACATTTTGTAGCCATCGCTATTGGGCATTTAAACCACGCTAATATTAAAATAACTTGGGGCCCATTAAAATATATTTTTAATAATTCAGTAATGCATTTATATCATCATATAAAAGCTTTGCCAGAAAATAGGGAGAAAGGAATAAACTTTGGAATAAGTTTAAGTATTTGGGATTATATTTTTAAAACTAATTATGTTCCAGAAGATAGTGGAGCTATTGAGTTAGGATTTTCTGATGAAGATAAGTTTCCAAAAGGTTTTTTCGGGCAGTTTATTTATGGCTTCAGGAAATCTAAATAATAGTAAATTATTTATTTTGTCAAGATTTACACTATACCCAACTTTTTTGTATACTATTTTTAATTTAGCTAGATAATATCAAAAGATCAATGAAAAAAAAAGACAATTATAAACAATTGAAAAAAATAGCAAGAATAATAAATTCAATTTCTTGTTTTATTATGTTACTTATAATTATTTTCCTTTTGGTACGCTATGACGTTTTTCAAGAAAAATATACCATTATAGATCAAGAGTATCACGACCCATTAACTGCAAATTATAATACGGCTTCTTTAGATAATTCAAAAACCAACATAGCAATTAAATATGGATACGAACTTTTTCAAAATACCCCTAAGCATATCGGGCCAAACAACGGGAAAGATGAAATGGTTTATGCAGGGAATAATTTATCTTGTACTAATTGTCATCTTCAAGCTGGAACTAAGCCATATTCGGGGTTATTAATTGGAATTATTAATCGTTTTCCACAATTTAGAGGTAGGGAAAATAAAATGGGAACCATAGAAGAACGAATAAATGGTTGTATGGAGAGAAGCATGAATGGAAAAAAATTACCTATTGACGGAGAAGAGATGAAAGCCTTTGTAAGTTATTTAAGTTGGTTAAGTAGATATGCCCCAGAAGATGGAAAGTTAAAAGGTGTGGGATATGCTTCTATTGAAATCCCAAACAGAGTAGTTAATTTGGATCGAGGAGCATCTATTTTTAAAACCAAATGTTCAGTTTGTCATGGTATTGATGGTAAGGGAATAAAACTTAATAACTCTCCAGTCTATCAATATCCTCCTTTATGGGGAGAGGATTCTTTTAATAACGGTGCTGGAATGACAAGGGTGATTACTGCTGCACAATTTATTAAGTCTAATATGCCCTTAGGAGCAACTTATGAAAATCCATTATTAACCGATGAAGAAGCTTATGATGTAGCGGGTTATATAAATCAACAGGAAAGACCACTAAAATCTAATCCTGAAAATGATTTTCCAGATTTAAAAAGAAAACCAGTTTCAGCACCATATCCTCCTTATGCTGATGATTTTTCAATACAGCAACATCAAATGGGACCTTTTCAGCCAATAATGGATTACTATATGTTAGAGCATGGTATGAAAAAAACCAAATAAAATAAAAGGTTATTTCGTATTTTATTAATTATCAAGTAATTAGTTATTTTCGCTTATAAATTTATTATATTTGGTTATTCCCTTTTTTAGAACTTAAGCTAGTCCCTTTTCTTTTTAGTGTAATCAACTAAACTCTATAATAAATGAAAATTGACAATTCAAATTCAAGAAGAACCTTTTTGGGTTCATTAGCACTTGGTGCTGCTGCAAGCAGTCTATCTATTTTAACTAATCCATTAAATGCCACAAATTCGTTTACTACAGAAACGATGTTAGAAGCAGATGAATGGTTTAATAACATTAAAGGTAAACATAGAATAGTTTACGATGGGTCAACTCCACATGGAGGGTTGCCAATTCTTTGGAATTTTGCTTTTTATTTATCTAACAATCAAACAGGAACAGCCGATGAAGATATGACCGCTATGACCGTTTTAAGACATAATGCTATTCCATATGCTTTAGAAGATAGTCTATGGGAAAAATATGCACTAGGTGATTTTTTTAAAATAACTGACAATAGTAAAAAAGCACCTTCAACTAGGAATACAGTGTACGAACCTCAAGATGGTGATTTTCCAATTCCAGGAGTAGATGGAATAAAACGTATGCAAGAGCGTGGAGCCATGTTTTGTGTATGTAATTTAGCTCTTAATGTGTATAGTGGTTTTATAGCTAAAGGAATGGGCTTAGATGCTACCGAAGTTTATAATGATTTTGTGAGTGGCGTACTCCCAGATATACAAATTGTACCTTCAGGTGTTTGGGCTTTAGGTAGAGCACAAGCAAAAGGCTGTGGTTATATATTTGCTGGAGAATAATATTTTAAATTAGAATAGATGAAAAATTATATAACATTAGTATTAGCATTTTTCTTTGCACTAAATATATCTGCACAAGAAAAACCAGTAAAAATTGTTTTTGATGTTACTAGTAGCAATGTAAAGGTACATCAAGCTGCTGTGCGACATGTAAAAGGAATGTCTAAAGCATATCCAAATTCAAAATTTGAAGTTGTAATGTATAGCGGTTCGATAAATATGGTGTTGAAAGATAAATCTACAGTAGCCGAGGATATTGAAGCGTTATCAAAGAATGATAACATTACTTTTATTGTTTGTCAGGGAACTATGAAACGACATAAAATTTCAGACGATCAATTAATTCCAGGGTTAAAACAAGTGCCCGATGGAATTCTAGAAATTATTACGAAACAAGCAGAAGGCTGGGGCTATATTAAAGAAGGACAGTAGTTTTAAATTTAATGATTATGAAAAAAGTATTATTAATTACGTTTTTATCTAGCATACTATTTACTTGTAACGAACAAACTAGTGAAGCCGCAAATAAAGATAAGGAAGCAATTGAAGTAAAAGAGGTTGTTAAAGAAAAACCTTTGAGACTTGTTTTTGACGTAACAAGCAGTAATGTAAAAACACACCAATCTGCAATGCGACATGTAAGTGCAATGGCAGAAAATTTTCCTGATTCGCAATTTGAAGTTGTTGTGTATAGTGGGTCTCTTGATATGGTTTTGTCTGACAAATCAACTGTAGCAGAGTCAATCTTAAAATTTGCGGATAATGATAATGTAACCTTTAAATTATGTGCAACTACGATGAAAAGAGGAGGAGCGGATAAATCTATGCTTATTAAAGGTGTAGATGTTGTGCCAAACCCTCTTGTGCAAATTTACAGCAGACAGAAAGAAGGTTGGGGATATATTAAAGAAACAAACAACTAATATCTTAGAACTTATTTTTTAATTGAGAAGCCACTTTAAAGTGGCTTTTTTTACAGTATTTTGGCTTTTATTATTTAAAGCAATTCTATTGTTCCGTGACTTAATTTAATACTACCATCATGCTCTAATTTTTTGAGTAGTCTAGAAATAACCTCTCTTGAAGAACCAAGGTCATAGGCTATTTGCTGGTGCGTGGTTTGAAGTGTTTTAGTGTTTTTAAGTGTCGCTTCCTTTTTTAAATATTCTAATAATCTAGTGTCTTTATTCGAAAAAGTAAGTATTTCGATAACATTTAATAATTCATCATATTTCATATTGAATAAGTCGTAAATAAACTCATTCCATCTTGGATATTTTTTAGCAATAGCAATAGCTTTATCTGCTGGGATAACAACAATTCTAGAGTCCTGTTCAATGACTGCTTTTATTTGACTTGTTTCATTTCTGAATAGTGTTATTAAAGACATGGCACAACTTTCTCCTGGCTTAATATAGTATAGAAGTACTTCGTTTCCATTTACAGGTTCTTCTTTAAAAACTTTTGCCAAACCAGATATAAGTAAGGGAATTACTTTTATATAACCTCCTTGTTTTAAAATGGTAGTTCCTGCTTTGAATTCATGGATTTGACTTATAGAAATCAGCTCATTTTTAAGTTCTGGCATTTGTGCCAGTTTAGGAAAGTAAGTGTCTAATGCTTCAGAAATCACAACTTATTTTTTTATTAGCTTTACGAATAATTCTTCACCTTTTCTGCTTTCATTTGAGTTGTAGCACTTATCCATAGTTTCAATATTAAAGGATGGTTTGAAATAACCCAAATATTCTTTTTTATTTCCGCCAAAAGGAGGATGATCTTGATATAAAGGAACATTAAAAAACAATCCTACTAACTTGCCATTTTTTGTTAAAAGTTCTGCCATTTTTTTTGCGTAATCAGAACGTAAACTTGGGTGCAAAGCGCAAAAAAAGGTTTGTTCAATAATTAAGTCAAACACCATGCTTAGTTTAAAAAAATCATTGTGTACTAGATGTGATTCTGGAAAACTTGGCACTCTTTTTTTTACATTCTTTAAAGCAGTTTTAGATAAATCTACGACATATACATTTTTAAATCCTTTTTTGTTTAAATATTCAGCTTCATAAGAGTTGCCTCCACCAGGAATAAGGATTTTTAAATTTTTATCTGTAAGCTGATCAAAATACGTTTTAAGAGGTGTTGAAATTTTTCCTAAATCCCAACCTGTAATTTTAGTTTTATAGCGATTGTCCCAAAACGTTTCAGTTAAATCCATGAGTTAAGTGTTATTGTTTTTCCCAAGCCATATAACCACCTTTAAGATCATAGATTTCTTTAAAGCCCATTTCTGCTAATATTTTGGCAGCTTTTCTACTTCTACCACCACTTTTGCAATATAAATACAAGGGTTTTTCTTTATCAAGAGTTAGAAGGGTTTCTTTAAAATTTGATGAAAAGTAATCTATAAGCGTTGCATTCTCAATATGACCGCCTTCATATTCCTTAGGTGTTCTAACATCTATTAATTGAATTTCAGGATTTGTTATTCCTTTTTTGAAAGCTGCAACATCTAATAGTTGAATAGGATCTTTTGCTTGAACTATTTCTTTTGTTTGGACTGTTTTAGTGTCTTTAACTTCTTCTTTTGTTTGCGATTTACAACTAAAAAAGATGCTTAAAGTTATTAGTAACAACAGTATTTTTTTCATAATCTTTGTTTTAGTAAGGGTTTATTTTCAAGTTTAAATGTATTAATATAAAAAGGAGTATCAAAATAATTATTTTAATACTCCTTAATTACAATTAACCAATTAAATATACTACGTTATGTTTATAGTATTAAATGTCAGGAATTATCATTTCTCCATTCCAGCTTAAAATACCGCCTAATAAATTATAGGTAGTTTTAACACCAAGACTTTCTAAAACTTGACAAGCTTGAATGCTTCTAACACCACTTCTGCAATACACATAATAGTTTTTTTCAATATCTAATGTGTTAGCTTTATTCATAAAAGATTGTGGGTCGTTAATATTCATTAAAATGGAATTTTTAAAAACACCTGCTCGCCATTCGTTAGGCGTTCTGGAATCAATTATAACAGCGTTATCATCATTTTCTAATAATTCTCTCCACTCTTCTTGAGTTATATTTTTCATGTGTAAATATTATTACTTTTCAACGGTCACATGCGACATTCATTTAAGTATTACTTTGTATAATTAGCCTTTAGCTATGAATGTTTCATACTTATTTTTCTATACTAATGTTGAAGGGCAAACAAAATCTGTTAATGGTGTTCCTACTTCTTTTATTGCTTCAAATCCGCCAGCTACATCAATAAGGTTATGGAGGCCTCTGTTTTTTAAGATAGATGAAGCAATCATTGAACGATACCCTCCTTGACAATGAATATAAAACGTTTTGTCTTTTGGGTACTTTGATATGTCGTTATTTATGGTGCTTAAACACATATGATTGGCATCTATTATATGTTCTGAAAGATATTCACTTTCTTTTCTTACATCATAAACCGGTACATGTTTTTCTTCAATGGCTTTTTTAAATTCCATAGCGTAAATTGCTGTTACAGTATCATACTCCATAGCCGCTTTTTTCCATGCTTCAAATCCACCTTTTAAATACCCAATGGTATTATCAAAACCAATTCTAGAAAGTCTAGTTAAGGCTTCTTCTTCTCGGCCTTCAGGTGCGATTAATAAAATAGATTGTTTAACATCTGCAATTAAAGCGCCTACCCATGGTGCAAATTCGCCATCTAAACCAATAAAAATAGAGCGTGGGATATGCCCTTTTGCAAATTCATCTTGATGACGTACATCTAACATTATTGCTTCAGTTTCATTTACAACTGCTTCAAATTCTAATGGAGACAATGGTCTATGTGCTTTCTCCATAACATCATCAAGACTTTCGTAGCCATTAATATTCATTAATACGTTTTGAGGGAAATATGCAGGAGGAGCGCTTAAACCAGTTAAGAGCTCTTTAATAAATTCGTCTTTGGTCATATCTGCCCGTAGCGCATAATTTACTTGCTTTTGATGCCCTAGAGTATCTGTAGTTTCACTACTCATATTTTTACCACATGCCGAACCTGCACCATGATTTGGGTATACAATTAAATCATCACTTAAGGGCATAATTTTTTCTCTTAAGGAATCATATAAATAACCTGCTAACTTTTCTTCAGTTAAATCTGAAACAATATGTTGTGCCAAATCTGGACGTCCAACATCACCAATAAACAGTGTGTCACCAGTTACAATGCCATGTTCTTTCCCATTTTCATCAATAAGTAAATAGGTTGTGCTTTCCATGGTGTGTCCAGGCGTATGGATTACTTTTATCTTGTAATCGCCAACTTCAAAAATTTGATTGTCTTCAGCAACTATAACATCATATCCAGGTTTTGCGGTTGGACCAAAAACTATTTTCCCACCAGTTTTTTTTGCTAAATCTATATGGCCACTAACAAAATCGGCATGAAAATGTGTTTCAAAAATGTATTTGACTTTTGCATCATCTAATTTTGCACGATTTATATATGGCTGTACTTCACGTAATGGGTCAATAATAGCGGCTTCTCCCTTACTTTCTATATAATATGCAGCATGTGCCAAGCATCCTGTATAAATTTGTTCTATTTTCATCGTATTTACTTTAAATTGATTTCTCAAATGTATAAGTTGTTTACTATCTGTACAGTAACATTGGTTACATTATTGTTTTACAAAAAACTCCATGTAAAAAATAAATATTGCCATTACAAAGATAAAATAACCAAATCCTTTTTTTAGTCTTTTACCATCAATAAAATTACTTAAATAGCTTCCTATAAATATTCCAATTAGTGAAAGCCCTGTAAATATGGCTAAGAATTGCCAATCAATTTCCATGGTTAGAGCATCCCCTAGAAAGAATCCTAATAGAGATTTAAGGGCTATTATAATTAATGAAGTGCCAACAGCTATCTTCATTTCTACATTTGCTAAAATAACCAAAGCAGGAATAATTAAAAACCCACCTCCTGCGCCAATCATTCCTGTAATGGCACCAACTACTAAGCCTTCGACTAAAATAAGAGGGTAATTATATTTAACTTTTCCGGAATTTCTATTCTTTTCTTTTTCTTCTTTTAACATTGAGAATGCTGCAGGAATCATTAATAAGGCAAATAAACCAAACATGCCCATGCGTCTTGTAAAATCAAAGTCACCTATAGTAAATAAAGTGTCAGGTAATACAGGGATTACATAATGCCTAACTACAGTAACACCAACAATAGCAGGAAAGCCAAAAACAAAGGCTGTACGCCAATCTACATATCCTTTAAAATGCTGTTTTATACCCCCAACCAAAGCGCTTGATCCCACAATAAATAAGGAGTACGCAGTAGCTACTTTTTCATTTACAGAGAATAAATATGCTAAAACAGGGACAGCCAATATGGAGCCACCGCCACCTATTAAGCCTAAAGAAACACCAATTATTAAGGCGCTTATATATCCAAAAATTGTAATTAATTCCATTTATAAATACTTATTTGTAATGTGCCAAAAGTAGTTTGTGTTTTTTAAGTATGAAGTAACATTAGTTACAAACAGATTAAATATCCTTAATTACTATATGGTTTCTGTGAAGCTCTATCTTATTAAGGTTTTCAAGTTTTTTTAGCAATCTAGAAATAACAACCCTAGAAGTATGGAGTTCGTAAGCAATTTCTTGATGTGTATTACGAATAGTATTATCTTTTGAAATTCGCCGTTTTTCTTTTAAATACTTTATAAGGCGTTCATCCATTTTTAAAAATGCGATACTATCTATAGTATCCAACATTTCGTTTAACCGTGTGTGATAACTTTCAAAAACATAATTCCGCCAGCTTTTATATTTGGCGGACCATTCTTCCATTTTTTGAATAGGAACCATAATAATCTTAGTATCTGTTTCTGCAATGGCTCGTATTTCGCTTTTGGTTTGACCTATACAACACGCTAAGGTCATAGCACAGGTATCACCTTTCTCTAAAAAATATAATAGTAATTCGTCACCGTCATTATCTTCTCTTAAAATTTTAATGGCACCAGAAACCAGTAAAGGCATAGCTTTTACGTATTCGCCTATTTCCATTATTTTGAAACCTTCAGGAATTTCTTTAAAAGTACCTACTTGATTAATTTCACTCAAGAGTGCGGCTTCAAACAAATGCCCATAATTAGTGTTTAGTTCTTGAATCATGTTGTGAAGTTACAATATTTTGAGGATTGTATCCTTTTTCTTTTATTATGAAAGGAGTAGTTTGTGTCTATGCAAAGTTTAGACTAATTCCTTCTTAAACTTCCCTTTGCTTTTACGACGAATTCTTACTGCTACTACTTTATATTCAGGGCACATGGCTTCACTATCATGCACATCACCTGTAATGTTATTAATCATGATATCTGGAAAATGAAACGTAGTACTCAATATACCTTTATTAACTTCATCCGTTATACGTGCTTTAACATCTACCTTACCTCGTGGAGACTCCAAACATACATAATCACCTTCATTAATTAAGTGCTTTAAAGCATCTTCTGGATGAATCATTAAATAATCGTCTTTAAGGATTTCTTCATTCGCAGTTCGTCTAGTCATCGCGCCACAATTGTAATGCTCTAACTCTCTATTTGTGGTTAAAATGTATGGATAATCTTTAGCATGTGAAACCAGTTCTTTAGTTTCTTCCCAAGGGTTAAATTCAAAGTAACCCTTACCTCTTTTAAAATCTGTTTTATGAAGTATTTGTGTGTCTGTTCCATCTTTGGCAACTGGCCATTGTAAACCATTTTTGCCTAAACGTTCCCAAGAGATTCCGGCGAAGAAAGGCACAATTTGAGAAAGGCACAATTTGCGAAATTTCTTCAAGCATACCGTCTGGTGTATAATCGGGTTGATTATAACCCATTTTATTCATAATATCTACAATAATTTGACCGTCTGGTTTTGAACCTTCAATAGGTTTTACCACTTGTCTTACAGCTTGCACACGACGTTCACCATTTGTAAACGTTCCATTTTTTTCAAGGAAAGAAGCTCCTGGTAAAATAACATCAGCATATTTTGCTGTTTCTGTCATAAACAATTCCTGTACTATAACTAAATCAGTTGCTTTTAGAGCTCTAATAACTTTTTGAGTATTAGGATCAGTTTGTACCACATCTTCACCAATAATCCAGATGGCTTTTAGTTTGCCATCTAAAGCAGCGTCAAACATTTCCGGTATTTTATAACCAATATGTTTTGGTACATCAACACCATAAAATGCATTATATTTTTTGTTTACATCATCATTAGTTATATCTAAATATCCAGCGCCTTGATGCGGTTGTACACCCATATCTGCACTTCCTTGCACATTATTTTGCCCTCGCAACGGATTTACACCAACACCGCGCCTTCCAATATTTCCTGTTAATAAAGCTAAATCGGCAATTTGCATGACCGTAAATGTACCTTGAGAATGTTCGGTCACTCCCAAGCCATGAAAAGACATAGCATTTGGAGCAGATGCATAAGCTATTGCTGCTTCACGAACTTGGTTTCTATTTACGCCAGAAACATGTTCTAATTGCTCTAAATCTATATTTAGAATTTCTTTTTTAAAGGCTTCAAAACCTTCAGTCCTGTTTTCTACAAATGATGTGTCTATTAAATCTTCTGAAATAATATAATACATCATCATATTAAGAACGGCAACATTGGTTCCTGGGCGTAATGCTAAATGATGTGTTGCATATTTTGCCATTTCTGTACGTCGTGGATCAATTACAATCGACACATTATCTTGCTTCATGGCAAACTGTTTCAACTTTGCTCCAGTTACAGGATGCGCATCTGTAGGGTTTGCACCAATGACCATAATACAATTGGTGTCTTTTAAATCGTCAATAGAATTTGTTGCAGCTCCTGTGCCAAAGGTACGTTGCATTCCTAACGCTGTTGGTGAGTGGCATACACGTGCGCAACCATCAATATTATTGGTATTAATAACAGCTCTAAAGAATTTCTGCATTAAATAATTTTCTTCATTAGTACATCTAGAAGAGGAAATTCCTGCAATATAATCAGGACTAAATTCGTTTTTATAAGCTGTTAATTTTTCAGCAATATAATCGTAAGCTTCGTTCCAAGATACGTTTTCAAATGTACCATTGCGTTTAATCATTGGTGAATTAAGGCGTTCAGGATGATCGTAAAACTTAAAGGCGTAACGTCCTTTTAAGCAGGTGTGGCCTTGATTTACTTCGGCATCATAAGGTGCAGTAATACTTAAAATTTCGCCATTACTAGTAGCAACTTCCAGATTACAACCTACACCACAATAGGTGCAAATGGTTCGTGTTGTATCTGTTGCGTATATCGCTTTAGATTGGAATACATCTGAAATTGCTGAGGTAGGACATGCTTGTGAACATGCGCCACAACTCACACAATCAGAATCCATAAAAGATTCATCCAATCCTTTAATAATATGTGTGTCAAAGCCTCTTCCAGACATACTCAGTACAAACTGTCCTTGTACTTCATCACAGGCACGCACACAACGATAACAGTTGATGCATTTCGACAAATCTGAAGTCATATAAGGATGACTTAAATCTTTTTCTCTATACAAATGATTATCGCCTTCAGGATAACGCACTTCGCGTATACCAACTTGTGCAGCAACCGTTTGTAACTCACAATTACCATTCACTTCACAGGTTAGACAATCTAGTGGATGGTCTGTTAAAACCAGCTCTAAAATGTTCTTCCGTAGTGCTTTAACACTATCGGTACTTGTATAAATATATTGTCCTTCACTAACTGGTGTATGGCAAGACGCCATAGTTTTTACTTTTCCGTTTTCTTCTAAAGCGACCTCAACAGAACAAACTCTACACGATCCAAAAGGTTCTAAATTTGGAGCATCACATAATGTTGGAATAAGGTTTTTCTCTTTATATCTTCTTATGAAAGACAATATAGTTTCTCCTTCAACTATTTCAAATTCTTGATGGTCTATATAGGCATTCTTAGTCATAATAATCTAGTTGAAGTATTGTTTTAGTTCATCATCAAAATACTGCATGGCATTTCTAACAGGTAAAGGAATACCACCTCCATGTGCACAAAGCGACCCTTGTTCTAAAGTGGTTAATAAATCCTTAAAAAGTTGTCTGTCTATTTTATAATCTGAAGTTAATGCTTTTTCAGATAATTCTTGTCCGCGTTTTGTTCCTAATCTACATGGAAAACATTTACCACAACTTTCATACGAAGCAAAATCGAAGAGATGTTCTATAAATTTCATGATTGGAAAATTAGAAGGCACACAAACTATTGAAGCATGACCTAGTAAAAACCCTTCTTTTGAAAAAGATTCAAAGTCTATAGTCAAATCACTAATTTTTGAAACAGGCACTAAGCCACCCACTGGTCCTCCAATTTGAAGTGCTTTTACGTCTGACTTGAATCCGCCTCCCAAATCGTTTACAACTACTGAAAGCGGTGTTCCCATTTCAACTTCATAAAGACCAGGGTTGTTAAAGAAACTATCTAAACACACGAGTTTTGTTCCTGAAGAACGCTCTGTTCCAATACTTTTCCAAGACATTCCGCCATTTGAAATAATATAGTGTAAAGCCGCTAATGTTTCCACATTATTGACCGTTGTTGGTTTATTAAACAGTCCTTTTTGAGCAGGAAAAGGAGGACGTACGCGCACTTCTGGACGTTGTCCTTCAATAGAATTTATTAATGCAGTTTCTTCACCACAGATGTAAGATCCTTGTGCTTGGATAATTTTAAAGTCGAAATTAAAACCACTACCATCAATGTTTTCTCCAATTAAACCTTCGTTGCGAAGTTCATCAATAGCATTTTGAACAATTACTTTAGCTTCAGGATATTCGGCTCTAATGTATAGAATACCATAATTGGCATGTGTAACATAACCAGAAATTAACATACCAAATAATACTGAATGTGGTTGTTTCTCTAATAAATATCTGTCAGAATATGCTCCGGGATCGCCTTCATCTGCATTGCAAATAATAAATTTGGTATCGTTTTCTACATTTCGGCAAAACTCCAATTTTAATCCCATTGGAAAACCTGCGCCTCCACGACCACGAACATTTGATGTTTTTATTTCCTCTAAAACTTCAACTGAATCTTTTTTAAGGGCTTCTCTAAAGGGTTTGTAATATTCAGAAATAGTTGTAAAGGATTCAGTTAAAATATGTTTTCCACTAGCTTTAACGTTGTATTTATCTTGGTTTAATTTAGAATCTGAACTAACTATTTCATTAATACAATTTAATGCATCTCCTGAATAATTTTTACCATTATAATGGAAAGCACTGTTTTCATGACAACGGCCAAGACAAGTCATGTGTCCAATTTCATCAGCATTAAATTTAGCTTTAAGCGTATCAATCACTTTATCTTGAGTACCTGCACAAACACAAGCAGTCCCATTACAGACATAGGCTTTTTTACCTTTATTTTCAGGTTTTAAAAAATCATAAAAGCTTGCTGTTCCATATGTGTTTGCTGTTCCTATTAAAAAGTCGTTCGCTAATTTTGCCAATTCGCTATCACTTGGTGACCCTTCAGGTTTTGCAAGTTCCCCCATTTTATTAAAGAGATTGTCTTTAATACCTTTTCTTCCTAATAGTTCGCTTAAATTGTCTGACATAAATCTAATATAATTACAGCTACGAATTTAATGAAAATAATATGTATTTTGATAGAATGGATGTGACATAATTTTTATGAGATTCCCTGTCTGCGGTAGGCAGTCTCGTCGTTCCTCACTCTGTCGGAATGACAATAGATTATTAACTTGCTTTAATGTTAGTTTTATTGATTTTAGTACGTTGTGGATGAGAATAACAAGTAGCTCTGCCATTTCTACAAAATGCAAATAGAGTAATACCGAGTTCTTTGGCATAATCTACAGCCAAAGAGGATGGTGCTGAAACAGCAGCCAAAAATGGAATGTTTGCTTTAAAACATTTAATTACAATTTCATAAGAAATACGTCCACTAACAACCATAATTTTAGCCTTATCTAGGTTTTTTAAATGAATTAATTTCCCTACGATTTTATCAACCGCATTATGCCTACCAATATCTTCCATAGCACTCAATAATTTACCATCCAAAGTAAATGCAACAGCAGCATGTGTACCACCCGATTGTTTGAAATTATGCTGAATTGCATCCATGCGTTCAAAAAGTTGATGAATTAAATTAACCTCAATTTTCTTATCTTCATCAATAGTTTTTCCAATAAATGCTAAATCGCGAAGCTCTGTTTTTCCACAAATACCACATGAGGAAACTGATAGTAAACTTCGACTGTTTGAATAACCTTCACCTAGTTCATTTTTGGGAATATTAAGATTAACAATAGTTACAATACCATCGTCGTTTTCTTTTTTTATAGAAAGTTCTGGAATGAATAGGGTATTTCTTAAAACCCCTTCAGAATGTAACATACCTCGAACCAAACTCATATCTTCACCAGGAGTTCGCATGGACACTGTAAAGGGCTTACCGTTAATGTTTATTTGTAAGGCCTCTTCAACAGTAAGTGAATCCATGATTTTATTCACTTCATTGGTGTTAAACTTTTTACCTTCGTAGTTTCGAGTTGCCATTGTTGTAGTGTTATAACAATTATTTTGTCATATAACGAATTTAGTATATTTTTTTCGTTTACTTCAATTTCAATTCAACTAGACTTCAATTTTAACTTTTGTACCACTAAAATCTGCATTTCCAGTTAAAACATCTAATTG
>JAADHG010000281.1 GCA_013151975.1 Chlorobiota bacterium
TTTATAATTAGTTTGTTTTAATCCACATTTCGGCAGGCATTCCAATTTTTAATCGCCCATCATTTTTCACATCAACCTTTACAGCATATACTAATGCCACGCGCTCTTCTTTTGTTTGAATTATTTTTGGTGTAAATTCAGCTTCTGAAGCAATCCAGCTTACAGTGCCTGTATACGATTTCATATCATTTTCGGTATCAATTTTAATGGTAACTGCTTTACCTATATTAATTTCTGAAAGTTGCGTTTCGCTAATATATACACGGAGTTGCATTGTATTTAAGTCGGCTATTTTATACAGAGGTTTTCCAAAAGCAGTTATCTCATTTGGTTCTGCATATTTAACAAGTACAGTTCCGTTTATTGGATTGATTATTTTACATTTTTGTATTTGGTCATCAACCTGTTTTATTTGAATATCTATACTTTTTAATTCATTAACTACAGGAGCATTCTGTGACTCAATACTTCTAATTTGTTGGTTTATAACATCGATACTCCCTATAATATCATCCAGTTGCTTTTGGGTGCCAGCATTATCCTTAATTAATTTTTCTATTCGATTTTTATTAATATTTGCCGTTTTTAATTGTGCATTTAACACATTAATTTGTGATAATACACCTTTCGATTTCGACGTAATGATTTCTTTTGAGGCTAGGAGTTGTTCACGTTTTAAACTTAACGGAATAGTATCAATATAACCTATAAAGGTTTCCTTTGCTAAGTCTTGACCTTCGGTAATCGTAAAGCGCATAAGCTTTCCGTTACTCTCTGCTGAAACTGTAATTTCTGTTGCTTCAAAATTGCCATAGCCATCAGCTCGTTCTTTGCTATTTCCACAAGAGAGTAGAGTAGTGGCTATAATTCCTGTGATTACTATTGTTTTTAAATGTTTCATTGTCTTTGCTTAATATCCTTTAGTTACGTTATAATTTGCCTTTGCTAGTAATAATTGAATTTTATGTACATCCAAATTGTTTTTATCTTCATATAAATTCGTTAATTCTGTTATATATACCGAAGCAGTTATAACACCATTACGCAATTGTGATTCCGTTGCTTTTAATACGTCTTTTCGCAATTGGATAATATCTAAATCTGATGCTATAAACTGCGATAATTTTTCAATCTCAAGTTGTTGTTGGTTTAACTCGATAGACGTATTTAACTCAAAAGTTTCAATCTCACTATTAATTACTGCTTTGTTTATTGCTAAAGAGTTGCGCTTCTTTTTATTGGCATTCCAATCAAAAACATTCCAATTTAACTTTACGCCAACAGTATAAAATGCTTGAAACGAATTGTTTAACATATCTAAGCCAGGGTTGCCATAACCACCAGTTGCAAAACCTAAAAGTTTAGGAGCATTTTCTTTAGAGATTAATTGCTGTGACGCTTCAATTTCTTCCTTTTTAAGCTTAAATAACGCTAATTCAGGAACGCTAATTCAGGTCGATAAATCTCAGTTTTTAAACTGGTTGAAACTTCAGGATTTTGGAGCACTATTGTAGTATCAATATCTTGTCCTATAAGTGTAGAGAGCGTTTCTAATAGAGATTTTCTACTTAATGATACATCTGCAAACTGTTGCTCAATTTTCAATAATTCTGCCTCTAATATTTTATCGGATGTTGGTAAAATAACACCATTCTCAATTCCCGATCTTATTTCTCCAAGCTTAGTCTCTAATTGCTCTTTTTTTGATAGTAATAAATTATGTTTCTCCTGTAGAAGTAATACAGAAAAGTAAAGCTGATTCACTTGTTTTTTTAATTGATACAAGTTTACATCTATCTGTTTTTGTTGTGTTTTTAAAGCTGCAACTCTTGCTTTTACAGAAGCATCAATAGACCCACCACCATAAATTAACTGATTTACAGAAAGTGTTGTTCTATATTGGTCTTTATTTATGGGTTCTATACCAGCACTAGGAATGGGGATTTCTATCACATCCGATTGATACGTTGCTTGCGCCGAAAAATCTAATTTTGGTAACTTTCCGGTATTGATTATGTCTAAGTCTATAGCATTTTGCTTTTCTAATAAGTCATGCTGCTTTGCCAATGGGTAATTTACAGCAACTAATTTGTAACATTCGTCTAAACTCAAACTTTGCTGTGCAAGAATATTCATTGAGAATAGTACTATTATATAGGAAACTATGTGCTTCATCATTTATATTTTTATAGAGTTAATAATGAAATCTGCTACTTCTTCTTTCCTGTCTTTCATTAATTGTTTAAACGCTTTATCATTAATATTTGCAAATGCTTTAATTAATGGAGTAGCAACAAATGGAAAAATATTTAAGGCCATGATATTAATAAATAATTGCTCTGCATGAATTGGTTTTATAAGCTTTTGTTCAATTTCCAGATTTACCTGCTTCTTAAACTTTTCAAGATTTGGAAATCCTTTATTTTGCTTTAATTTTAATATAAAACTTGGGTTTCTATTCAATTCCTGAATAATAAAAGCAGGTAAATACGGATGCTTTATAATGAATGAAATATAGTTTGAAGTAAAGTTTCTAATTTTATCTTCAATTGATGAATCATCGTTTAAAACTTTGTTTAATTGCGGTGCCAATAAAGCAAAAGCGTTTTTAAAAACAGCTTCAAATAATAGTTGTTTACTACGATAGTAATAATGTAACATAGCTTTATTAATACCAGCTTTATCTGCTATTTCTTGCATACGAGCACCATCCATTCCTTTACTCTGAAAGACATTCTTAGCAGCATTTAATATGCTGTTTTCAGTATTTTCGTCTTTAGTTTTAGCCATAATTAACTATTTAGTTTAACCATTTGGTTAACAAAAGTACTAAAAAAAAATTAATTACAGCTTTCTTTGTCGCTAGATACTATAAAATCATACTCTTGTTGTGATAAAAATTGTGGCGCATACGTAGCATTATATGTACTTAACGTAGATACAAAACTTCTAAGGTGATTTCTTGAGCCACATTGTAATGATTGATATACTAGAATAATATCATTGTTAGTAATGGAGTTCATATAGTTTTCAAAATCAACAATATCCAAGTCTTCAATTAACGCTCCAATTTTTAGTGCATTTACAGCATCAATTTGCCCATTAATTACAAATTGATTGTAAAGCTCTTGTAATTCTTGATTTGCAAACTCACCTTGTGGTAAAATATCATACGTAATATTATATTGCGTTAACAAGTTAGATACTGCATTCATATGCGATTGTTCGCTATTTTTAATATTAGAAAATGCTGTAATATTCCACAAATTATCTAGATAATTATATGTATCACGTGCTAATTTTTCTTCTTCAAGCATAAATAACAAACTTTCTTTATCTGTTTGTATTAAATTGTTTTCTAATAGATTAGCGTCTAAATTATCGTCTGAGTTATTGTTATCACAAGAAGCTAGAAAGCCTAAGGATAAGACGCTAATTGCTATATAAGATAGCTTTTTCGTTTTTAAAGTTTTCATAGTATAAGATTTTTAAATTATTAAGCAATATTATATAATGAATATCTATGATACAGTTACATTTGTTACATAATGAACAGGTATTCATTATATTGTGAAATATTTGACAGAATAATTACTTTATGAGATTAGTAATGTTGTGCAGTAGTGTTTGAAAATAGATGACTAACAAAATCATTTAAATTTTAAATATTTGAAATAATTCCTATATTAGTATAAAGCAAATAGATATCTTTGAACAATAATTACAATATTAGATTAAAACATTTTAAATAAACATGGCAAAATCCCAACAAACATTTAATAAGAGTGAAAAAGAAAAAAAGCGTTTAAAAAAGCGTGAGGAGAAGAAAAAGAAAATGGAAGCTAGAAAGCTTGAAAAAGAAGCAGGTGGAAGCAAAGGAATTGAATTTGCTTATGTAGATCATAATGGTAATTTAACAGACACACCTCCAGATCCTTCAAAAAAGATTAAGGTTAAAGCAAAGCACATAGAAATAAGTATTCCAAAAACTTTAGAGAGTGATAGATTAGTTAT
>JAADHG010000228.1 GCA_013151975.1 Chlorobiota bacterium
AGTCATTAGTACTTGCCTTTTGCCGGTAATTGCCCGATGGGCCGGTGTAGCTTAACGGGTTATTCAGGCAGTAGCTGTAACGGTTGTAACTTTGGGTGAAATCAGGGCTTTGCACATAATTATCAGGCGAAAGGAACCTGCCAACAACAGGGTGATACAGCCTACCGTTCATATTTACCAACTTAAACCATGGCAAAGTTTCGTGTGCAGTGAATCCCCGGCCGGCAAATAAATCCTTGTCATTACTGTCAAGGGTATAGCTCCAGTTCGTTGCATTCCGGCGCCTGCCCCATGCATCAAAATTATATTCTGCAACCACCGTATTTAAAGTATTCACCTGATGGGTAATGTTGCCCAGGTAGTCACGCAATAAATAAAAGTACGTTGTTGTACTACCTTCTTTAACTGCTACTACCGGGGCAGAGTAGGCATCGCCGCCAACTTTCTTCAAAGAACGTTTCTGTAAAAGTAAGGATTCCTCCTTTTAAAGTAGATGGAACCCAAATTAATTTTCGGGATGCCCGTTTAAAATTTATCTGCCGAAAGGTATGGCGGCTAACAGCCTGTATGCCTAGTGCTAAGTCAAGAGTGAAGATTGTTATTTTAACTGGGGAACCTTGTTTTTACTATCATAATTTCCTAACCGGCAACAATTTTGTTATTGTTTTACTATTCCCTTCACTTCACCGTTTTGGGATTTGAAGAAATAAAAGCCCGGCAGAACCGGGCTTTATTGTTATTGTCCTTTTAACTTAATGGAACCGGAGCAAACATCTCCTTCTTCAACGCCATCTATCCATTGCTTTAGTTCTTTTATCCTATTGTTTGTAAGTTCCGTTAAATAATAGTTACGACACATCGGTAAAACACTTTCATCCGCATCTTGATAAGGAGGATATTTCATTTTTACTTGTGCATCCCTAAATTTAATCCATTGCCTTTGGGCTTCCTTCATGCTTTTTATAAAAACAGTATCGCTTTTATAATCTTGCAGTAGTTTCTGGTAAACTTGGTTTAAGCCTTTGTCTACCTTTTCATACTTTGCTTTAGCTTTAGTATTCATTTCAACTTGGGTTTGTCCAAACAAATTGATAAATAAGATACTAAAGATGCTCACTAACATAATTTTCTTCATATACTTATGGATTTTTAGTAATCTCCGTTTAAAAATAAATTAGCTTCAGCTTGCCGCCTATTAGTTAAGCCTTGTACAGGCGTTAAAAACTGTTTTTTCCATGTTGAAATCTGGGTGGTATGCAAACTGTATTTCCTACCCAATTCCTGAATGGTTTTTCTCTCTTACATGGCCTTTAAAACAACCTTTGTTTTAAAGCCGGATGTGTACCTCTTTCTTTTTTTCATTACAACAAGTTTATTAAAAATTTATAACTTAACTTGTTGTCCAAGTATTGGGGACTATTATATCCTCTTGGAGCTCCCCAATGTCCATCTCCACCTGCATCACTTCTAATTCCTAAACCTGTTGGGTTAACTAAGCTACCCCCACCCGAGCTGGCCTATATCCAGGATTACATAAATTATACTCTATAATTCATAAAAATAAAACTACAAACAGAAAAAATGAATGAGCCTAAAATTGTAATTAAACTTATCAAAGCCCATTTCTTTTTTTCTGATGTATCCATTTTTTCAAATTCTTTGAAATAACTAATATATAGATTCTTTCTAAATAGCAGCAAATAGTTGAATAATAAAGTTAATGGCAATACAAGAATAAATATATTGCTGTTATAATAACGGATTTTTAATAATCCGATAAAAATAAAACCTATTCCGGAACATAATAATATGATTAATAAAATCATTAATGCGCCAGCTCTAAAGCTACTTATTCCGTTATCCAAATTTTTAAAAGATTTGTTTAAATGTTCGACTGGATTGTCAATTCCCATTTTTGCAAATCTTCTTTTAGAATAGTTAAGACTATAGAACCATAATAAAGGATTAATTTTATTAATTAATAAATGCAGTTTATAATCACCTTTATATGCAAAGTAGTATATTAAGTTCCAAAACCTTATCATAATAATCTAATATTAATAATTTATAATAAATTCACCAAACTTAGAACCGCCATAACCTCCAAACACTCCTCCAACTACTCCACCAATTACGGCACCAGGTATCGCACCAACCCCTCCAAACCACACCCCAACACTAGCACCTATTTCTGCACCCATCCATGCACCTGAAATTCCATATAATGTTTGAGAAACAGCCATTTGGGTATTAGAGCCATACATACTTTCATCTTGTTGCCAAGCATTATTTATATAAATTGCTCCTAAAGCAAAACTTAAACCAAGAGAACTATAACCTATTCCCTTACCCCAACCAGTAGAACTATAGGTTTTAATTAAACCTCTTCCTCCGCCACCCCAACCTCTACCGGTAACTTTACTTACTTCATAAAATTTAGGACTAAAACCTCTTGAGTTTTGTAATCTAAAAGTACCACCAAATTGTGTCATACCTGTACCAAGTCCACCAAATCCATTATTAATATGTCCAGTTGGTGTAAACCAGCCCCCACCAGCTGAGCCTTTCCCATATGTATCTAATATAGGCATCAAGGAATACATATAGTCATTGCCATCAGGGTTGTAACTTTGGGTGAACTTTGGGTGAAATCAGGGCTTTGCACATAATTATCAGGCGAAAGGAACCTGCCAACAACAGGGTCGTACAGCCTGCTGTTCATATTTACCAACTTAAACCATGGCAGGGTTTCGTGTGCAGTAAAACCACGCCAGGCTAAAACAAGTTTTGCACAACAGCCCCCGGTGCCAACACTTTTTCAATGAACTTTTTTCAAATGTAATGGAAATACTTCTGTAAAAAAAGCATCCATATTTTTTTGTTCTATAGTGTCGTTATAAACGGCAAAACAGCTTACCCATCGGCGTAAAGACGAGAGCTGACAAAAAAAGGATGAAGGATTTGTTGGACGGGAAGGCTAAGTTTTAGGGCATAAAAAAGCCCAAGTAATCGGGCTTTTTTATTATTCATCTTTTGTTGACTTATAAAAATTTAAAACTCTCAACTATCTTACTTGCCACAGCTTCATAATCATTAAATTTTGAAGGCTCCGCTGTATAGGTAAACAAATAGGCTTTCTTATTTTGTATAAACCAATATTGTTTTATTTTAAGATTGTTGCCGTTTAAATTCATTTTATAAATAAACTCCTTTGCAGCAACTTCTTTTAACGTGACATCTTTCAAAGAAACTATTGATTGTTTCCCTAAGTTTGTAATCACGCTTTTTCTTGTTATCTCTGTGTAATCTTCTAAGCTTAATTCTTGCTGCGACAAATCCTGCAACATTACATTAACATTTTCTTTAAAAAGGTCTCCTTGTCCGTTTAACGGACTCAAAAACACTATAGAACTACCACGTATCTCTTTAGTCCAATTATTCGGATATTGGATACTAAAGCTATTTGCTTTATCCGTATAAGTATCCCAACTAAACGAAGAGCAGGAAATAATCGAAATTAAAATAGCAACGAACATTATTTTTTTCATATAATCTCTCAAGTTTTATATGGCTTTTACTAAAACAACAAAGCTTAATACTATTAATAGCAAAAAAGACAGCACGATAAGAAAACTCAACCAGCCATATTTACTGCTTTTTCCTTTAAACGCTTTATCAAACTTTTTAAAATACCTCAAATACTTATCTTCTTTAAATAACAAAAAGTAATTAACTATACCTGCTGGTACTAAAAACACTATAAGAAAAAGTATAACAGATGTTGCATCTTTAAAGAAGTATTGTATTAGAGACTTCCCAACAATAACTTGTATAATATTAAAAATACTATACTCCAGCATAACCAAAAGCCCCCCCATATGTATTCCTGCCATAATGCTGTTTGTACCAGTTCTCGGATTATTAAGAGCATCCTTAACGACAGCTTCAGGATTTGACACACCTCGTTTAGCATATTGCTTTTTTACTTTATCATTTTTCAATAAAAACATGATAGGGTAGCTAAACATATTTTGCATTGCAATACTCCATTTATTGAGAAAGTAATGCACCATATTCCAGTACCAAGTTATCTTTTCCATAGTTTAATAATAATTTACAACCGCTTCACCTGCTTTTCCACCATAAAATCCACTGACAACTCCGCCAACAAAGCCCCCAATAATAGCTCCAGGAACTGCTCCGACTCCTCCAAAGAAAGCACCAATTGAACCACCAATAGCAGCTCCTGTTTCGGCTCCAGCCAAAGCTCCTACAATTCCTCCTACTGCACCACCTGTTGCAACTTGAGCATTATAGCCATAAGTTCCACCATCTTGATAAATTCCATAGCCAATCTGACCAATTGAAATAGCATATCCTGCAGGACCTAAAAATTTTGAAGCTCGCCCTATTCTTGCAAGTGATTTTATAGAAACATACTGATTACCGTAAAACCCTCTTTGGGCACTCTTCGCAAAATAAGTATACCCATTACTCCCAACAGTTGAGTTCCCCGAATTTTTAGCCAAAGAAGTAAAAAATCCATTACCAACTAAATTCACTCTACCTGTTACATCTAATCCATCTCCTAAATTAAAACCCCCACCTGAGTTGGCTTTCCCATATGTATCTAATATAGGCATCAA
>JAADHG010000230.1:0-2598 GCA_013151975.1 Chlorobiota bacterium
TTTCTATTGGTTATTAAATGGTTTACAACAGCAGTAATATCATCAGTTTGCATAGGGTAAGGGCTATTGTTCTCGTCTGCCAATCGGTAATTCATATTCACAATAGCAATATTACTAAAGCTTTGAAAAATTAAATCTTTAAAGCCTACCATATCGCTTTTATCTCCAGCAGACCAGCCTCCACCATGTACAAGAATTATAACTTTTGTGTCTGTAGTTCTGTTGGGAGGAAGATAGATGTCAAACTTTTGATCGCTGTTATTACCGTAAGAGACATCTAAATTTTCAAGATACTCAAGGGGATTTGTCCCTTCAATATTTTCGCTATCTTCTAAATTATTAGTTGTGCAGGATAACACAAAAAATAAAATAAGAACTTTAAAGATTATGGATTTTAGATTTGGCATAATAAAATTATTAGTTTCTTTGTATAACGTTTTGGTAAGATAACTATTATGGCTGAGTTTATAAAATTATATGAGGAGAATCCAAACCCTAGAGAAATAGAGAAGGTTATTAGGGTTTTAAAGAATGGAGGCTTAATCATTTACCCTACAGATACAGTATATGGTTTGGGCTGTGATATTACTAATAATAAGGCTTTAGAACGAATTGCAAAGATTAAAGGTGTAAAGATTGAGAAAGCCAATTTGTCGTTTATATGTCACGATTTAAGTAATTTAAGTGATTACGTAAAGCAAATTGATACGTCAACATTTAAGGTTTTAAAGCGCGCGCTTCCGGGACCTTATACATTTATTCTTCCGGGGGCAAAGACTTTGCCTAATGTTTTTAAAAAGAAAAAAACGGTAGGTATTCGTGTACCAAATAATAATATTGCTTTAGAAATCGTGAAGCAATTAGGAAACCCTATTATTTCAACGTCTATAAGAGATGAAGATGAAATTTTAGAGTACACAACGGACCCAGAACTCATACTTGAAAAATGGGGTAATTTAGTTGATTTGGTTATTGATGGTGGTTATGGCGGTAATGAAGCGTCGACGGTTATTGATTTTTCTGGAGATGAGCCAGAAATTATAAGAGAAGGTAAGGGTAGTTTAGAAATATTTTAGGTAAAAAAAAGTCCAACCGAAAGGTTGGGCTTTTTTTTAAAACATAGAGGGATTAATTCCCAGTAGATAAATTTTTCATTTCTTTTTCTACCATATCATAGAATTGATCGATTTTTGGCATAATAACAATACGTGTACGTCTGTTTTTTGCTCTATTTTCAGCAGTATCATTATCAACTAATGGAACATAATAACTTCTACCAGCAGCAATTAAGCGTTGCGGATTAACTCCTAACTCTTCAAGTATTCTAACAATTGATGTTGCACGTTTAACACTTAAATCCCAATTGTCTAATAAAACACCTTTTTGGAACGATCTATTATCTGTGTGTCCTTCAACCATAGTTTCAAAATCAGGTTTACTATTAACTACAGTCGCTACTTTTGCCAATACTTCTTTTGCTCTGCTGGTTACAATATAGCTTCCAGTTTTAAACAATAATTTATCCGAAATAGAAATAAACACTACTCCTTTTTCAACATTTATTTCAATGTCGGGATCGTTAATACCTACTTCTCTTTTTAAGCTAGTAACAATGGCAAGCGTAACACTATCTTTTTTGTTTAAAGCATCTTGCAAACGTGTTATTTTAAGGTCTTTTTCTTTAATACTTTCTAAAGTTTTTTCAATATTATCTGCACCTTTAGCAGTTAACATGGTTAAACCTTTATTGCTTTGTATTAAGTTGTCATTGGATCTACGTAAATCGGCAATTCGTTCTTCAAGTGCATTTGCTCGAGCTGTAGCAGCAGCTTCATCTGATAAGCAAGCATTTAATTTAACCGTTGCTGTATTTAGTAAATCTTGTGTATTCTTTTGTTTGGTTTCAAGTGCAGCAAAATCTTTTTTTGAAACGCATGAGCTTAATAATAGCATTGTAGTTAAGCTTAACATTAAAATTCTCTTCATGATGTTTTGTTAATTAATTTATATTTGACGAACGCGATAAAAATATATAAAAAAGATTGATTTTTGCTAGTATTAACAAAACTTTTACTAACGAACTTATAAACTATTAAAATGCTTTTTACGTAGTGCAAAGTATGACCAAACAATACTTGTTTTTGTGTAGTATTTTGATCTTTGATTTAGTGCTTTTCGTTGCTTAAGAAGAGTGGGTAAATACTTGTAAAAGGAAAAATGAGCTTTTATTATAGTTAGTGTATGATCTGGTTTAAATTCTAAGATAAATTTTACACCAGCAATTCCGTCTAGAAGGAGCCTGATAAGTATCAAAAAAAAGATATTACCATAGGCGTTTTTAACGAGTGTAAATAAGCTGTTTCTAAAGTTTAAAAATGTTTTTTTAGGATTTGCATTACTAAGTGTAGCGCCACCAACATGATATATTGTTGAGGTTCCAACATACGTGACATTAAATCCCAGATTCTTTGCGCGCCAACACAAATCAATTTCTTCCATATGCGCAAAAAAAGAGTCATCAAAACCCTTTAAGGATTTAAAAGCGTCTTTTCTAATAAACAAACATGCACCAGATGCCCAAAAAATTTATCTTAGAAT
>JAADHG010000230.1:2606-4237 GCA_013151975.1 Chlorobiota bacterium
GTGTCATTATATTGTCCATTATCTTTTTCAATAGTATTAAAAATACGGCCTCTACAGTAGGGATAACCAAACTTATCAATAAAACCTCCAGCAGCCCCAGCATATTCAAAATAATCTTTGCGATTATAATCTAATAATTTAGGTTGAATAATAGCAGTATCAATATCGTTTTTAAAAGCCTCTATTATTGGAGAGAGCCAGTTTTTGGTTACTTCAACATCACTATTTAATAAGCAAAATACATCTGCATCAACATGTTGTAAGGCATCATTGTAACCTTTAGCATAACCTCCATTTTTCGAATTTTGAATAATTTTTATTTGCGGGAAGTATTGTTTTGTATAAGACACAGAATCATCCGTTGAAGCATTATCAGCGAGATAAACATCAGCCTCTTCGGAATGTTTAATTACTGATGGTAAGAACTGCTGTAGCAATGCTTTTCCATTCCAGTTTAATATAACGATGGCTATTTTCAAAATGAGTCTTGTTGTGTATGGCGTTTTATATAGAAAGCAGCATTAACCACCCAAAATAAGATAGAGGCTTCTATAATTCTTTGATAAAGCCCAATATAACCCCCTTGCAAGTTATTCATAAATAAGATAAAAAATAACAGCGCTACAATTCCGCATAAAACTGATAGTGTTGAAAAGGCTTTTCCATTATTCCATTTTTTTGCCGTTACACCAATTAAAATTAGACAAAATGGCACTATTACATAGGTTAATGCACCTGATATATTATGAATAAGTTGGGAGATACTCGGGTTTATTAGTTCTTTATTACATCCAACATCACACGGAAAAACACTCACTACTATTGTAGCAATACCGTAAAACACACCAAAACCTATAAACCCAATAGTTGTTAATTTAGCTTTTGGTAAAACACGTATTGTATAAAATGCAAATAAAGTCATAAATAAACCACTTGGGAAAAATCCAAAAATTCTAAGGTAGAGTCCGTTTGGGGTGCCAATTGCATAACTTTCGCTTATTAGCTGTTGCAAATGGCTATAATTATTAAATTGTAACCCACCCAAAACAGTAGCTGTAATGAAAAACAGAACACCAAGTATTCCAAACCAAAATATTTTATTTGTACTCATTATAGCTTCTATTTAGCATTATAATCAGGAATATCTTTTAGAAACTGATACCGCTGCTCTTTAAAATCCATAGTACAATAATAATGATTTAATCCGTTGGTAACCATTAAATATTCAGCATTTAATGCCAAATTATAACGCGCAATCTGATCAAAAGCAGTTTGGTTAATGGTGATTTTTGGTGCTTTACATTCTACAATAAGGAAGATACTACCATCAGGATTGAAAATCACAATATCATAACGCTTTTTTAAACCATTAATTTTTAGTTCTTTCTCGACATTAATTAATGATTTGGGATATTTTTTTTCTCTAATTAAATATTGTACACAATGTTGACGCACCCATTCTTCAGGTTGTAAAGCCACAAATTTTTTGCGGATTTCATCAAAAATAAAAGGTTTATTTTCGTTATTTTTGAATCGGAACGAAAACTTTGGAAAATTAAGTTCTTGCATGAATTTAAATTCAGATTTCTCAAAGTTAAACTACAATAATCAAATATCAAATTACAAAGCGT
>JAADHG010000063.1:0-597 GCA_013151975.1 Chlorobiota bacterium
ATGGAACATTCTTTTCTGTTTTTGCAAAAGTAGATGCAACAAACGACGATAAAAAAAATTATTGTGAATTAAACTCAATGGAGCTAAAAATAATGAACTATAAAGGTGTAATAAATTTAGGTATTACTCAAGCTAAATTAATACCAATTGAATATAAAGGAACATTTAGGGCTAAACTTAGTATAGAGGTTCAAGCACTTTATAATATGCCTAATGAGTTCGTTTTAGTTGAAGGCTCAGAAGACCTAAGATTAACAGAAGGTCAAAGAATAAGTGTTGAAAGATTTTTAAAACCAATGCACGACACCAAAAATGAAAAGGGAAAGCAGTTAAGCAATCAAGTTTTTGATGAAGAATTTTTCTATCGCGAAGGTAATTTGTATGATAATGATTATGCAAAAAGAAATGAACATACAGGCGATTTATGGGAAACAGAAATTAAGACTGTAAAAGGAAGTTCAGTTGGTGGTTGGATATGCCCTTATGCAGAAGTTGCCGTATATTGGGCTCAAACAATATTATTTTAGATTCCATTTGAAAAATAAAATAACATTTATTTTTAGCTTTATCATTGGTTGTTGCACTATGCTTGCAATG
>JAADHG010000063.1:609-3195 GCA_013151975.1 Chlorobiota bacterium
ACAATGATGAAGCTTCATTTTTAAGTTTTATTTCCTCTATCAAAAATAAGGATTTTGTTTCTGCACGAGATTATGCAAATAATATTTCTAAAAATGAATTAAAATTTCAATGTAAACAACTAATAGATGTACTTTATTACTCTGGTCAAAAAAAAACAAATATTGTACCTCCAAAATCAGAAAATAATAAAACACAGATAATATATTATATAAGTAAAGGGTATTATTTACTTTATACAAATCCATATTCAACTAAAGCTTTCGAATATATTTCAAAAGCTAATAGTATTGTACAAAATAGTGATGCACTTAAAGCTTTTGTATTAACTGCAATTTTAGATGTTTATAATTATGAAATATCACAATCAAATAATGACAGGCTTATTTATCTAAAGGATTTTGAGAAACTCATTGATAACCCAACTGATGAATTTTATTATAAACTCAATTTGCTTCTTTATAATTTAAAAAATGTGTTCTATGAAGTTGAGTTGAATCAAGGTTTTATAAATGATTTTGAATTACTTATGGGCAATTTTGAAGAAGGACATAGTTTTTGGCCAATATACTATTCGACAGTTGGTGTACTACATGAAGTTTTAGGGAATTTAGACAAAGCCATTAATTTTCATAAAAAAACTCTTTATTTAATTAGAGATCAACCATACTTAAAACATTTAAAATTTAGGTCAAATATTCGCTTATCTGAAATAATGAGGAAACAAGGTGATTTTGACAAGGCATTACAATTTATTAAAGAGGCAGAAAATTTTATTACTCAAACAGATACTTTAAAAGGGCAGTACTATCTAAATTTGTATTCATCATATAATTTTTTTGGCCTTGAAGAATATAAAAATGCTTACAATAAACTTAAAAAAGCGACAGAGCAAAATATAAAGCTTGGTCATAAAAAAAATAGTTCTGAAATTTCTAATCTAAATGCTAAATACCAAACCGTTGAAAAAGAAAAACAAATACTAATTGAACAACAAAAGAAAAAGCAAAATAGAAACATAGCCTTAGGTCTAGCAGTTTTGACAATCTTTTTAGGAATCACTTTTATATTAATCCAAAAAAACACCAAACGCAAACAGCTTTTAGCAGAACAGGAAAAGAAACTAGAAACCCAAAAATTAGCAACTGTACTTAAAGAACAAGAACTCACAAGTATTGATGCTATGATTGAAGGTCAAGAAAAAGAACGCCAACGTATAGCTAACGATTTACATGACGACCTTGGTGGACTCATGGCAACGGTTAAAATGCATTTTAATGCTTTACAAGACAAACAATCGCCTGAACTTTTTGATAAAACTAATACATTATTAGATGAAGCCTATAACAAAATAAGAACCGTTGCACATGCTAAAAACTCTGGCGTAATTGCAAAACAAGGTTTATTAAGAGCAGTACAAACCATGGCTAATAAAATATCCATAGATAATAAAATTGAGATTGATGTAATAGACCATGGTTTAGAAAACAGACTAGAAAATAGTTTAGAACTCACCATTTTTAGAATTATACAAGAACTTATTACCAATGTTATAAAACATGCCGAAGCTACAGAAGCTACAATTCATCTTACAAATCATGAAGATACACTTAACATTATGGTAGAAGATAATGGCAAAGGCTTTAACCCAAATCAAATTACAAAGAACACCAAAGGCATGGGCATAAGTAGCATAGACAAACGTGTTGAGCACCTTAATGGCACTATGACCATAGAATCTGAAATTAACCAAGGCACCTCCATAATAATAGACATTCCCTTATGATACGACTAGCTATTGCCGAAGACCATCAATCATTAATAGATGGTATTAAGTTACTTTTAGAATATGAAGATAATATTACTATTATTGGTACTGCCAATAATGGCGAAGAATTACTTGAAATTGTACGCTTAAAACAACCCAATGTGGTTATTACAGATATACGCATGCCAAAAATGGATGGTATTACTGCAACTAAGCATATAAAAAAAGAGTTTCCACATACCAAAATCTTAGCGTTTACTATGTTCGATCAAACTGAGGCCATTGAGCAAATGATAGATGCTGGAGCTTCCGGTTACATCTTAAAAAACTCATCTTTAAAAGAAGTGCTTAATGCTATTGTTTCGGTATATGAAGGCAATACATATTTTGATGTTAATATAAATACGAATGTATTACAAGTAGACAGTTCTTCAAAAAAGAAAGGGTTGTTAACCAATCGCCAAGTAGAAATTTTAGAGCTTGTTGCTCAAGGTAAAACCTCTCGTGAAATTGCAACTCAATTGTTTATAGGTATTCGTACTGTAGAAACACACCGTAAAAATATGATTCGTATTTTGGGTCTTCGAGGTAAAGGCGAATTGATGCGTTACGCCTTGGACAAGAAATATAGGTTTTAAAAAATACCCTTTGTTGGGTATGTTCATGAACGTTTTTTTACAATACATTTGAAATAATTAACCAAACACATTTATTATGATGCGTAAAATTGTTACTCTTTTTATACTGTTAAGTTTAAGCATAACAATAAATGCTCAAAAAAAAGAAAAACTTTATTTTATAAAAGATAAAGTCGTTAAGT
>JAADHG010000215.1 GCA_013151975.1 Chlorobiota bacterium
CCATTTTTGTGGTTGCAATACCAGTATAATGAAGAAAGATGATTTCATTTCTAAATATATAAATGCTATCCTTAGGGAAATTAAAACTATAAATAATGAACTGTTAGATCTGAATTATTCTTCAAATCAATTAGATTATAATGCCGTAATCTTAAAGGGAGAAAAGTTATTTGACAAAAAAATAGCATCAGTAAAAAACTTGATTTTGCTATCCGATTTTCAACAAAAAAATAAACCCTTAGAAATAACTACAGATAAATCAATCGCTACACATTTAGTGCAATTACAGCCTCTAAACAATACTAATGTCAGCATAGATAGTGTTTATATATCTAAACATAACATCTCTAATATTGAACTTACCGTTGTTGTAAAGAGTCATGATAGCAATCTTAGCGATATTTCTATTTCATTATTCAATGACAATAATTTAATTGCAAAGTCTTCAGTACCAAGTGATGCCATTGCTAAAACGACGTTTACACTACCTGCCAATGTTGCTGTTAATGGCAAAATAACTATAGAAGACGCAAGTCTTCAGTTTGATAATGTTTTGTATTTCAATATTAATACACAGCAAAAAACAAATGTACTTTCTATAAACTCAGCAGATGATGATTTCCTGAAGCGTGTGTTTACTAATGACGAATTTAAGTACAATGCTTCTGCTGCTAATCAATTAAACTATAACGATATTGAAGAGCAAGACTTGATTATTTTAAATGAGCTCGACAAAATTCCTTTGTCATTAATAAACACTCTTCATACGTTTGTTAATAATGGCGGTTACCTGTTAATTATCCCTTCAAATAATATTTCATTAACTTCATATAATCAATTATTTACATCAAATAAAACTGTGTTTAAATCATTGAGGGTTAATGAAAAAAAGATTACCACAATCAACTATTCTCACCCCATATTTAAAGGTGTTTTTGATAAAGAAATAAGCAATTTTCAATATCCTAAAGTAAATAGTTTTTATGAGTTACAATCTGCTAGTAATGCGATTCTTCAGTTTGAAGATAATAAACCTTTTTTGTTTCAAAAAGGGACTATTTTTGTATTTGCCGCGGCTTTGAATACTACCAATTCAAATTTTAAAAACTCGCCCTTAATTGTACCTACACTCTATAATATTGGTCGTCAAAGTTTACAATTGCCAAAGCTCTATTATACTATAGGTGAGGATAACACTTACGATGTTGACATATCGTTACAACAAGATGACATTTTAAAATTAAAATCTGCTGAGATAGAAATCATTCCTCTACAACACACATTTAGCAACAAAGTAACAATAAACACAAGTGAAACCCCTAGCATAGCTGGGATTTACGAAATACGTAACAGTAACACAGTAATAAAAAGAGTTAGCTATAATTATAATAGGATTGAAAGTAACTTAAACTATCTTGACCTTTCAAATATTGAGCATGTTAATCTCAGCCAATCGATACCTCAAGTATTTAATAGCATAAAAAGTGAAACAAATGTTAACGCTCTATGGAAATGGTTTACTATTTTTGCACTGCTGTTATTAATTATAGAAATGCTCATCTTAAAATATTTTAAATGAACGTACTTATAAAATCTGCTACTATAATTGACTCTAGAAGCGATTTCCATAATAAAACGCAAGATATTTTAATTGAAAAAGGTATCATCACTAACATTTCCAACAAAATAAAAAATCCAAAAAACTATAAAGAAATCACACTTGATAACTTACATGTATCTCAAGGTTGGTTTGATAGTAGTGTATGTTTTGGAGAACCTGGATTCGAGGAACGAGAAACCATTAACAACGGGCTTAAAACAGCCGCTAAATCTGGGTTTACAGCAGTTGCGGTAAACGCAAACACAAATCCTGTACTAGATACAAATTCTGATATTGCCTTTTTAATATCAAAGGCCTCAAACAATGCAGTAGATATTTTGCCCATTGGCGCCTTAACTAAAGATAGTGATGGTAAAGATTTGGCCGAATTGTATGATATGAAAAATGCTGGTGCTGTTGCGTTTGGCGATTATCAGAAACCAATCAGTAATCCAAATTTAATGAAGATTGCGCTTCAATATGCAAGTAATTTTGATGCTTTAGTGTGTTCTTTTCCACAAGACAATAATATCGCTGGGAATGGTGTTATGAATGAGTACGTAACAAGTACAACCATTGGTCTTAAAGGAATTCCTGCGCTTGCTGAAGAGTTGCATGTAGCTCGAGATTTGTTTTTACTGGAATATACCGAAGGTAAGTTGCATATTCCAACAATATCTACTGCTAAATCGGTAGAATTAATAAGAGCTGCTAAAAAGAAGAAACTAGATGTGAGTTGCAGTGTAGCTATTCACAATCTAATTTTTAGTGACGAACAGCTAGCTAATTTTGAAACCAATTACAAAGTTTCTCCGCCTCTCAGAACACAAACAGATATAGATGCCTTGATTGGTGGTCTTAAAGATGGCACAATCGATATGGTAACTTGTGACCACAATCCGTTAGATATAGAGCAAAAGAAAGTGGAATTTGATTTCGCAGCTGTAGGTACTATTGGATTAGAAAGTGCCTTTGGTGCATTGCNAATTTATTTTTTCAACAAAAGCTTCAATAAAACTATTAACAAAAGGAAAAGACAGATTTAATGTTAATAGTCAATCCATTTCAATAGGCAATAAAGTAAATATCACTTTATTTAATCCAGACGTAAATTACAGTTTTTCAAAGAAAGACATGCTATCCAAATCTAAAAACTCCATTTTTGAAAATCATCCTTTAAAAGGAAAAGCTTACGGTATAATTTCTAACGAAAAAATAATTTTATAATACGTAATATTATGACTGACCAAACTATAGAAGAAGGAAAAACATTGGCGCTCGTAAGTTATGCTTGGCTTATTGGTGTAGTGGTAGCATATTATTTGAACAATGATAAAAAAAATAAATTCACTTACTTCCACATACGTCAATCACTAGGTTTATGGTTAACTTTTTGGGCTGTAGGCTTAATTATTTCTAATTTTGATATAGTTTTATTAAGACTATCCTTTTGGATGTTTTTTGGAGTTTTATTTATTTATAGTTTTATAACTGCATCAACAGGAAAAGCTTATCCAATTCCATTAGTTGGGAAATTTTATCAAAAACTATTTGCTGGTTTAGGAAAGTAATGGCTAAAGAAAATTTATCATTATATCATATAGTTAGAGAGTCGTCTATAGTCAATGGAAACTCACCAGTTCTTATCATGTTACATGGTTATGGTAGTGATGAAAACGACTTGTTTTCATTTGCTTCAGAATTGCCAGAAGAATTATACATTATATCGGTACGAGCTCCTCATACTTTACAGCCTTATGGTAATGCGTGGTATGCGATTAACCCCAATGCTGAAAAAGGAAAATGGAGTGATAATGAACAAGCCATACAATCAAGAGATCTAATTGCTACGTTTATTGATGAGGTATGTAAAACGTATCCTGTAGACGCTACCAATGTGACTTTGCTAGGATTTAGCCAAGGCACAATTTTAAGTTACGCGGTTGCTTTAACCTATCCTGAAAAAGTAAAACATATTATTGCATTAAGTGGCTATATTAATACTGATATTATTCCACAAAATTTTCAAAATTACGATTATTCCAAGTTAGATTTTTATTGCTCTCATGGTAGTGTAGATCAGGTAATTCCAGTAGCATGGGCAAGACAAACTCCTGCTATTTTAGAATCTCTCAATATTAAATACAAATACAGCGAATTTCCAGTTGGTCATGGTGTTGCTCCTCAAAATTTTCATGAACTAAAAGCATGGCTTAAGGATAGAATTTAGTGTTATCTTTTTAATGTCTCTCCTTCTTTTTAATACCTAAACTTCATTCATCACTCCTATTTATAGAACAAATTGTTTTTTTAATAGTTAGGTTTCTAAATTTCTAACGACTATTGACAAGTAACAGCAATAAAAGCTGTAATCTATAATATTAAATCAATGAAAAAAAAGATTCTTAAATGGGGACTTATCATCGTAATCGGTGGATTATTAATTGGTGGTGGTATTACTTTATATATGTTCAACCAACCTCACAGAGATGTTCAAGCTACAACAGCTGACTATAAAATGAATGCCAACCAACTTGTAAATGAATATTTAGCTAATGTTCAAGCTTCAAATGAAAAGTATTTAGATGAAGAAGGAGAATCAAAAATCATTGAAGTTACAGGAACAGTTTCAGAAATAAGCGTCGATTTAAACAATAAAACAGTAATACTGTTAAAAGCCGATGGTGATAAAGCAGGAGTAAGCTGTACCCTTCTAGAGACAACAAATAGCAAAAACATAAATTTAGGCGATGTAGTAACCATTAAGGGCGTTATCAGAGCTGGAGCAGGATATGATGAAGATCTGGGACTTTATGAAGATGTTATTATAGAAAAAGGCGATATCATTAAACAATAATAATTATAACAATAAATATTTAAAAAACAAATTCATGAAAAAAACAATTTTTAGTTTAGCAATAGCTGGAATACTTATATTATCATCAGCTTTTTCAACAATAGGAGACAAATTAGTAAGTAAGTCAGGGCATGTTAGTTTTTACTCGCATACAGCTATAGAAGATATTAGTGCTGATAATTATAAAATGGTAAGTACACTAGAAACTGAAACTGGAGAAATGGTGTTTTCTGTACCAATGCAAAGTTTTGAGTTTGAAAAATCATTAATGCAAAAACACTTTAACAGCTCAAAATTTTTAGATACTAAAAAATTTCCAAAATCAAAGTTCATTGGAAAAATCACTAACTTAAGTGATATTAATTTTAGTTCAGATGGCACTTATACCGCTAATGTAACAGGTGATCTCTCTATGCATGGTGTAACAAAAACAATTACTGAAAATGCAAC
>JAADHG010000294.1 GCA_013151975.1 Chlorobiota bacterium
GTAATTGATGGAAAAAATTTAGACACGGATGGAGGAGCGAATGGATCTGGGAAGAGTTCTTTGATAAAGAAGGACAAAAAGAAAGGTGGTTAAAAGCTATAGACGACGACAACATGAATTGGTATCATGTTTCTAACTTAAAGTTTTGGAATGAACCAGTCGCTAGGCTATATAATATAAACTCTATTCCTGCAACATTTATACTAGATAAAGATGGTATTATCGTTGCCAAAAAACTTAGAGGTGATGCCCTTGAACAAAAAATAGCTGAGTTATTAGACTAATAAAAAAATAAAAAGCACCTTTTAATGTCTGTTTGAGCGCAGTCGAAAACTATAAAAGAACTTTTGGCTGTTTTGAAAACTCACTTCCGTGAATGTTTATTACCCACAATAATAGATTCTTCACTTTAGCCTGTCTTGAGCGACAGTCGAAAGATTCAGAATGACATTATATTTTCCCTGTTTTACGCATTACATATAGTATTACAATTGGTATGGCAAGAAGTACAACCATAAAAATATTTTCTGAAAACAACCAAGGAGCTAATACGAGCGTAATAACATAACCACCAACAGCACCTCCAAAATGTGCATCGTGTCCAATATTCCCAACACTATTTTTCATGCCATAAATAGAATATAACAAATAGCCAATACCAAATATATAAGCCGGAATAGGAATTGGAATAAAAAACATGTACAAACTCATACTTGGATTTAATAAAATGGCTGAATACAAAATCCCTGTAACAGCTCCACTTGCTCCAACTGCGCTATAATGGTATTCGTTTTTATGAAAGTAAAGTGACAATAAATTACCTACTAATAGGCTGCCAAAATATACAATAAGAAAATTGATCTCTCCTAAATGCACTATTACTGGGTTTGCGAAAAAATAGAGCGTTAACATGTTAAACAATAAATGCTGTGTATCCACATGCAAAAATCCAGAGCTTATCATTCTTATTTGTTCTCCTCGTTTAACACCTCCTATATTAAACTTATATTTTTCAAAAAATGAAAAATCATTAAATCCTTTTAAAGAGACTATAACATTTGCTGCTATAATTATAATTGTAATAAAACTTAAATTGCCCATAAAGTGTAAACGTTAAAACTAAATATAATATATATTTGTTCTTGCAAATCTAAAATTAAAAAATGCAATTCATAGCTTACATTTTAATTTATCCATTTTTATGGCTTATTTCTTTACTTCCGTTTAGATTGTTATATGCTTTTTCTGATGGTGTTTTCGTATTAATATATTATGTTTTTGGATATAGAAAGAATGTTGTAAAAGAAAATTTAAATCTCGTATTTCCTGAAAAATCTAAACAAGAAATTAATAGAATTACAAAAGCGTTTTACCACCATTTATGCGATATGATTTTAGAATCTATAAAGTCTATGACCATAAGTGAAGCCGAAATGAAAAAGCGTTTTGTTTTTGCTAATTTTGAAGAATTACATAAAATTACCAATCAAAATAGAAGCATAATCTTGATGTGCGCACATTACGGAAGCTGGGAATGGATTTTTATTCTTCAAAAATATACTCAAGTAAAAGGATATGCAATATACAAGCGTTTAGCAAACAAATATTTTGATGCTTTGGTTAAACGTATCAGAGCAAAATATAACACTTATTTAATTACAACTAAAGAAGCTATAACTGAGCTTGAAAAATCTAAAAGAGATGGAGAAATTAGTATTAGCGGATTTGCATCAGATCAGTCTCCAAAACCTAGTAAAGCATTTCATTGGACAGCATTTATGGACATAAAAGTACCTGTACATACTGGTGCAGAAATGATAGCTAAAAAATTGGATATGGCAGTTGTTATGTTTAAAGTTAAACGTTTAAAACGTGGTTACTACGAAACATCTTTTGAAACCTTAGCTCATAATCCGCGTGAATATAAAGATTATGAAATTACTGATAAATTTTTAAAATTAGTGGAACAACAAATATATGAGGCACCAGAATATTATTTATGGACACATAAACGTTGGAAACATAGAGATAAAGTACCTGAACAATTCAAATAACTAAAGTTTAAACCAGTTATTTACTCTTTCCTTTCTAGATGTAGCATCAAACGACTTATGGATAAACTCGTTAGTCAATTTGTTATAATCATAATCTTTAGACCATTCTTCATGATTTTTAGCTAAAGCCTTAATGCCATTACAAACTAATGCAACTTCTTCATTGGTAGTTGTTGGATGAATAGACATACGTATCCAACCTGGTTTTCGTATTAAATCCCCTAAAGTAATTTCATCAATCAACTTATTAGATGTTTCATGATCTACATGTAATAAAAAATGACCGTAAGTACCTGCACAACTACAACCACCTCGTGTTTGTATTCCAAACTTATCATTCAATAACTTCACTCCTAGATTAAAGTGTAAATCATCAATATAAAATGAGATTACACCAAGCCGGTCTTTATGCTTAGGTGCTAAAATGTGAATACTTTCAACATCTCCAAGTGAATTAAACATATATTCCAAAATTTCGTGCTCACGTTCTAACATTTTAGAAACACTCATTTGCTCTTTTAACTGAATTGAAAGAGCCGTTCGTATCGTTTGTAAAAATCCTGGAGTACCACCATCTTCTCTATCTTCAATATTATCAATGTATTTATGCTCTCCCCAAGGATTGGTCCAACTCACAGTACCACCTCCTGGACAATCAGGAATCATATTATGGTATAGTTTCTTACTAAACACCAAAACCCCTGAGGTTCCCGGACCACCAAGAAATTTATGCGGTGAAAAGAAAATAGCATCTAATGCCTCATTTTCATCTTCGGGATGCATATCAATATCAATATATGGTGCAGCACATGCAAAATCTACAAAACACACACCATCATAAGCATGCATTAATTTAGCAATATCGTGATATGGTATTTGTATTCCTGTAACATTTGAGCCTCCAGTAATGGATGCTATTTTAAATGTATAATCTTTGTATTCTTCTAATAAAACTTTAAGATTATCCATGCTAAATAAACCATCGTCACCTGGCGGAATAATTTCAACTTTTGCCATCGTTTCTAACCATGAGGTTTGATTAGAATGGTGTTCCATATGAGTAATAAAAACTACTGGCTTTATCTCATCTGGAATGTTAGCGTATTGCTGTATATTCTCTGGGACTTTTAATCCTAAAATACGTTGAAACTTGTTAACAACACTTGTCATTCCACTTCCCGAAACAATCAAGATATCGTCCTCATTACTATTTACATGCGATTTAATAATGTCTTTAGCTTTATGATAAGCCATAGTCATTGCTGTTCCAGACTCTGTTGTTTCTGTATGTGTATTGGCTACATAAGGTCCAAATTCATTAAGTATTTTCTCTTCAATAGGACGGTACAATCGCCCTGAAGCCGTCCAATCTGTATATACAATTTTTTGTACACCATAAGGCGATTCAAATTCTAGGTCAATACCAACAATATTGTCTCTAAAAGGTTTGAAATAATATTCTAAAGCAGATGCCTTTTTTATCTTTGGTGTAGTTGGAATCATATGATATACTATTGAATGGTAAAAGTACTAAATATTAGCTATTTCTTTAATTTCATTCATGATTTTTAAACCCAAATTATCTGCTTCATCTTGTGCCTTTGCTTCTGTATAAATCCGTATAATAGGCTCTGTATTACTCTTACGCAAATGCACCCAACTATCTTCAAAATCAATCTTTACACCATCTATAGTTGTAATGTTTTCGTTTGCATAACGTGATTCTATCTCTTTTAAAATAGCATCTACATCTAAACTTGGTGTGAGCTGAATTTTATTTTTACTCATAAAATAACTTGGATAACTTTTCCGTAACGCACTTACTTTCATGTTCTTTTCGGTTAATAGGCTTAAAAATAATGCTACCCCAACCAAAGAATCTCGTCCATAATGTAATTCTGGATAAATGATACCTCCATTACCCTCACCTCCAATAATGGCATTATTTTTTTTCATTAGTTCTACTACATTTACTTCACCTACAGCACTTGCCTCGTAATTTTGTTCATACTTTTCAGTAATATCACGTAACGCTCTTGTGGAACTCATATTGCTTACTGTATTCCCAGGAGTTCTACTCAATACATAGTCTGCACAAGCAACTAAAGTATATTCTTCACCAAACATTTCGCCGTCTTCGCACATAAATGCCAAACGATCTACATCAGGATCTACAACAATACCAAAATCGGCGTGCTCTTTAACTACTAATTCAGAAAGATCCGTAAGGTGTTCTTTTAAAGGTTCAGGATTATGAGGAAAATGCCCATTAGGCTCACAGTATAACTTTACAGCATGCACGCCTAACCGCTCTAATAATAACGGAATAGCAATACCTCCAGTGGAGTTCACGCCATCTACAACCACTCTAAAATTCTGCCTTGCAATGGCATCTTTGTTTACTAATGGTAACTTTAAAACCTCATCAATATGCAAATCTATATACGCTTGGTTTTTTGTTATTCTTCCTAAATCATCAACTTCCGCAAACTGCATAGCATCAGACTCTGCAATATCTAAAATTTTAGCGCCTTCTTCAGCATTTAAAAACTCCCCTTTAGCGTTTAATAATTTTAATGCATTCCATTGTTTTGGGTTGTGACTTGCTGTTAAAATAATACCACCATCGGCATGTTCCATAGGTACAGCAACCTCAACAGTTGGCGTTGTAGATAAGCCTAAATCTATAACATGAATACCTAAACCAACCAATGTATTCATGACCAAATTTTGAATCATCTCTCCAGATATTCTTGCATCACGACCAACAACAACGGTGTAATGTTCCTTATTACGTTGTTGCTTAATCCAAACACCATAGGCCGAAGCAAATTTAACGGCATCAATGGGCGTTAGATTTTCTCCAACAGTTCCTCCAATGGTTCCCCTAATTCCTGAAATTGATTTAATGAGTGTCATATAACTACTTTAGTTTGAACAAATATAAGATATCATACGCATATTCTTCATTTTGAATTTGTAAATTACACCAATGAATTTTTTAGCTCACATCTATCTTTCTGGGAACAATAAAAAGGTTATTATCGGTAATTTTATTGCTGATGGAATTAAAGGAAAAGATTATAAAAAATACCCAAAAGAAATTCAAACGGGCATACTATTGCATCGTGAAATAGACACTTTTACGGATGCACATAAAACAGTTAGACAAAGTACCAAACGCTTACATAAAAATTATAGCCATTACTCAGGAGTGATTGTAGATATTTTATACGATCATTTTTTAGCAAAAAACTGGAACGCATACAGTACTGTACCTTTAGATACATATGTTGATAAATTTTATGATACTCTAAAAGACAATTTTGATGTTTTACCAACTCGTATTCAGAAAATGATGCCTTATATGATTGCAAATAATTGGTTGTTGAGTTACGCATCTATTGAAGGTATTGCAAAAGTTTTAGCAGGTATGAATCGTAGAACTCAAAATAGGTCACAAATGAACTTAGCAATACATGAACTGGAAACATTTTATAAAGAATTTGAAAATGAATTCACCTCATTTTTTGAAGAACTCATTGCATTTGCAAATGACAAACTAAAACTATTATCTTCACAATAAATAATTAACCTATCAAATGAAAAAAATAATTTTACTTGCTTTACTCCTTGTAAGCATCATTTCTTGTAAAAAATCATTCACAAAACCAATAGTTGACGAATTTAAAAGAGGCCTAATTACAGACCATGCAATGGTAGTTTCTGCACGTGTTGAAGCTTCAAAAATAGGCGCTGATATATTAAAAAAAGGAGGCAATGCCTTCGACGCTATGGCTGCAACACAATTAGCATTAGCAGTTGCTTACCCATTTGCAGGAAATATAGGAGGCGGTGGTTTTATGGTATATAGAAAAGCTAATGGTGACATTGGTGCTCTTGATTTTAGAGAAAAAGCACCTTTAGCTGCTACAAAGGATATGTATTTAGATTCTCTAGGCAATGTCATTCCTGAGAAAAGCACTTTGGGTGTAATGTCTGTTGGTGTTCCTGGATCGGTTGCAGGAATTTTTGCAGTTCACGAAAAATTAGGAAGCTTACCCATTGAAGACATCATTAAACCAGCCATTGAACTTGCAAAAAAAGGTGTGGTAATTACTGAAAAACAAGAAAAAAAGTTTAAAAACTATCAAGAATCGTTTAGAAAAGTAAACAAAGACTCCATTTTGTTTGAAAAGGATTGGAAAGCAAACGATACTATTAAATATAATGCTTTAGCCGAAACGCTTACCAGAATTATGACCAATGGAAGAGATGAATTTTATAAAGGAGAAACGGCGAAACGATTGGTGAGTTTTATACAAGAAAATGGCGGGATTATTACTGAAGAAGATTTAGCAAAATACGACGTAAGTTGGCGAACTCCTATAACATTTGAGTACGACGATTTAAAGATTATTTCCATGTCGCCACCATCAAGCGGCGGTATTTGTTTAGCACAAATTATGGAAATGATTGAACCTTACGATTTAGATCAATTTGGTCATAACTCAGTAAAATCTATTCAAGTCATTACCGAAGCTGAACGACGTGCCTATGCTGATAGAAGTTATTATTTGGGCGATCCAGATTTTGTAAGCATCCCAGGTGAAACACTTATTAGTGATAACTATTTAAAAGACAGGATGGCTTCGTTTTCATTTGACAAAGCAACACTTTCTTCTGATGTCACTCATGGCGACATCCAAGTAGTAGAAAGTAATGAAACCACACACTACTCTATTATAGACCAGTTTGGAAATTCGGTTTCAGTAACCACAACTCTAAATGGTGGTTATGGTTCTAAATTGTATTGTTCGGATTTGGGCTTCTTTTTAAATAATGAAATGGACGATTTTAGCAGCAAACCAGGAGTTCCAAATATGTTTGGATTAATTGGTGCCGAAGCGAATAGTATCGCTCCTGAAAAGCGTATGTTAAGTTCCATGACTCCTACTATTGTTGAAAAAGACGGCAAATTATTAATGAGTGTTGGTACTCCAGGAGGCTCCACAATAATCACTTCAGTAATGCAAACTATTTTAAATGTTCATGAATATAGCATGACCATGCAACAGGCAGTTAACGCGCCAAGGTTTCATCACCAATGGTTACCAGATGTAGTATTATTTGAACCAAATTCCTTTCCAAACGAAATTATTGAGGAATTACAACGTTTAGGATATAAAACCGATGAAAAACGTGCTCCAGTAATTGGAAAAGTAGACGGCATCTTAGTGTTAGAAAACGGTAAACTTGAAGGTGGTGCCGATAGACGTGGCGATGATACTGCTACAGGATATTAAGCTCATTCTGTTTTAAATTTCGTAAATTTAACACCTCTAAAGCCTTTAAGTCAAAGAGAAGCCATTCGGAATATTATTTAAGAGCAACCTGATGAAAACTAAAAAAATATTAAAAATTACAGCAGGGGTTATAATATTTATAACGCTTCCTAGTTTGTTACTATTCGGCTTTCTTTACTTTAAATATAATGATGATATTCCCCATGGAAATGAAGGTGAAAAAGCAGAACTTTTAGCTGTGAAAATGTTAGATGCATTAAATTTTGATGCTTTTGAAAAAACCAATTATATAGAATGGACGTTTAAAAATAAACACCATTACCAATGGGAAAAAGATAAAAAAATATGCACAGTTTTTTGGAAAGATTACAAAGTGGTTTTACACCTTAATGACACTAAAAACAGCAAAGCCTACATACATAGTTTTACTGCCAAAGATGATATTGAAAAAGAATTGATAGCAAAAGCAATAGAATACTTTAATAACGATTCGTTTTGGCTGGTTGCTCCTTACAAGGTTTTTGACGAAGGTACAGAGCGTCGTTTGGTAACGCTTGAAAATGGTGACGAAGCCTTATTAGTTACTTATACGTCTGGTGGCTCTACTCCTGGCGATTCGTATTTATGGGAATTTAACGATCAAGGAAAGCCGAAAAGTTTTAAAATGTGGGTCTCAATTTTACCTTTAAAAGGTGTTGAGGCCTCTTGGAGTGATTGGATTATTACTGAAAGCGGCGCACAACTCCCAACATTTCACAGGCTATTATTTTTTGGGCTGGAAATGGGAGATGTAAAAGGAAGGGAATGAAGTAGTAATCTTTACAATCGAAACCCTAAACAAACAGAATGCTCCACTATATCGCAATGGTCAAAAAAATCATGTACTCTTCTGCCCAGAAAACTGTTGACTTTTAGACTTAAACAATACATTAAACGTTGTTAAGCTCCCATAGATTCTGGTAATATATTGTTGCAGATCTATTTTGTCTTGGGCATCTAAATTACTGGAGTTTATTTTTTGTTCCATAACTCGAATCCTATCTCTCACCATTACTATTTTATGAAAAAACGTATCAATAGGAATCTCTTTATTTTGCAAATTAGAATCCTCTGGTTCTAGAACCAGAGTACCACCTTTCCATTTATCGGCAATAGGTACAATCTCACTAGCATCACTCCACTTTTTAAGTATTTGTACGAGACTGCTTTCTACTTCATAAAAACTAACTGTATCAACATCATCTGTTGTCGCTTCAATAACTTCAAACTCCGAATCCAAATCTATAGTCTCTAATCCGCTGTCAATAAATGTTACCCAATAATGTTTAGAAGTCACATTGGTAACAACACCTTTGCCATATTCTTGGTGATTAATTCTTGAGCCAATTCCTAATAGTTTCATGAAAATTTATTTTCATTCCCGAGTAATTGGGAATCTGTTTAATGTTATTTCATTTATTCATTCTACTATACAATAATAATAAATCCTAATCAAATCGGCTTCAATAAGACAAGCAAAAATTGTACTTTTGCAGCTTTGCCTGCCAAATTGGGCAGGTTTGCCATTCTATGACCAAATTTGAAGACAATATTGAGGTTCAAGGAGCCAGAGTTCACAACTTAAAAAACATTGATGTTACCATCCCTAGAGAAAAACTGGTGGTCATTACTGGGCTTTCTGGAAGTGGCAAATCGTCTCTAGCTTTTGATACTATTTATGCCGAAGGACAACGTCGCTATATTGAAACGTTTTCAGCTTATGCCAGACAATTTTTAGGTGGTTTAGAACGTCCTGACGTCGATAAAATTGACGGACTTTCTCCTGTAATTGCCATAGAGCAAAAAACAACGAGTAAATCACCACGTTCAACTGTGGGAACCATTACAGAGATTTACGATTTTTTACGTCTCTTTTTTGCGCGTGCCAGTGATGCTTATAGCTATAATACTGGCAAAAAAATGGTGAGTTATACCGATGAACAAATTAAGACGCTCATCATTAAAAGTTTTAATGGTAAACGTATTAACATCCTCTCTCCTGTAGTACGCTCCAGAAAAGGACATTACCGAGAATTGTTTGAACAAATTGCAAAACAGGGATTTGTTAAAGTACGAACCGATGGTGAAATAAAAGACCTTGTAAAAGGTATGAAACTGGATCGTTATAAAACCCACGATGTTGAAATTGTAATCGACAGATTAAAAATTGACGACACAGTAGATAATGATAAGCGCCTTACCGAAAGTATTAATACTGCTATGTATCATGGCGATAATGTATTGATGATTATTGATAATGACACTAATGAAGTCCGCTATTTTAGTCGAAATCTTATGTGTCCAACCTCAGGTATTTCGTATCCAAATCCTGAGCCTAATAACTTTTCTTTTAACTCGCCCAAAGGAGCTTGCTCAAAATGTAACGGTATTGGTACGTTATACGAAGTCAATATCACTAAGATTATTCCTGACAAATCCATTTCAATAAAAAATGGAGGGTTAGCGCCTCAAGGACCACAAAAAAATAGTTGGATTTTTAAACAGCTAGAACTCATTGCGCAACGCTTTGATTTTGATTTGAGCGACCCTATTAAAAAAATTCCAAAAGACGCATTAGAGATGATTCTTTATGGTGGCAACGAAAAGTTTACTATAAACAGCAAAACACTTGGCGTTTCAAGAAATTACAGTATCGATTTTGAAGGGATTGCCAACTTTATTGAAAGTCAGTATAAAAATGCCGAATCTACATCTATTAAACGTTGGGCTAAAGCATACATGGATAAGGTAACATGCTCAAAGTGCAATGGCTCTCGCTTAAAAAAAGAATCGCTTTATTTTAAAGTTAATGGTAAAAATATTTCAGAATTGGCACAATTAGATATCATTGATCTAGCCAATTGGTTTAACGATTTAAGCAATCATCTAACCGAAAAGCAACTCAAGATTGCTTCTGAAATTATTAAAGAAATTAAAAATAGAATTCAGTTTTTACTTGATGTTGGTTTAGATTATTTGTCGTTAGATAGAAGTTCAAAATCGCTTTCAGGTGGAGAAGCACAACGCATTAGATTGGCTACACAAATCGGGTCGCAACTGGTTGGTGTGCTTTATATTTTGGACGAACCAAGTATAGGCTTACATCAGCGCGATAATGCAAAGCTTATAAATTCGTTAACTGCGCTTCGTGATATTGGCAATTCGGTTATTGTAGTTGAACACGATAAGGAAATGATTGAGCATGCAGACCATGTAATTGATATTGGCCCAAAAGCAGGAAAACATGGTGGCGAAATTATTAGTGAAGGTACTCCTGACGAGTTGAAAAAACACCACACCTTAACTGCCGATTATTTAAATGGCACAAAAAAAATTGAAGTACCTACTAAACGTAGGAAAGGCAACGGTAAAAAAATTGTGTTAAGAGATTGTACGGGTAACAATTTAAAAAATGTAACGGTTACATTTCCGCTAGGAAAAATGATAGGTGTTACAGGCGTTTCTGGTAGTGGTAAGTCAACCCTCATTAATGATACTCTCTATCCTATTCTTAACAATTACTATTTTAACGGCGTTAAAATACCTATGCCATATAAAAAAATTGAAGGCTTAAAACACTGTGATAAAGTTATTGATATTAATCAATCTCCTATTGGAAGAACTCCAAGAAGCAATCCAGCCACATACACAGGCTTGTTTAGTGAAGTAAGAAGTTTGTATGCTAAAATTCCTGAAGCGATGATAAGAGGTTATAAAGCTGGTCGTTTTAGTTTTAATGTTGCTGGCGGACGTTGTGAAACATGTAAAGGTGGAGGCTTGCGCGTTATAGAAATGAACTTTTTACCTGATGTTTATGTAGAATGTGAAACCTGCCAAGGCAAACGATTTAACAGAGAAACTTTAGAAATACGATACAAAGGAAAATCGATTAGCGATGTTTTAAACATGACTATTAACGACGCTGTTCCGTTTTTTGAGCATATTCCAAAAATATACCGCAAACTAAAAACCATACAAGATGTAGGTTTAGGTTATATTTCGCTTGGGCAACAAAGTACAACGCTTTCTGGTGGTGAAGCACAACGTATAAAACTCGCCACAGAACTATCTAAAAAAGATACTGGAAACACCTTTTATATTCTTGACGAACCCACCACAGGATTGCATTTTGAAGATATAAGAGTACTTATGTTGGTACTTAACAAATTGGTAAATAAAGGCAATACTGTTTTAATTATTGAACACAATTTAGATGTTATTAAAATGGTTGACTACATTATTGATATAGGTTATGAAGGCGGAAAAGGTGGTGGAGAAATTATAGTAAAAGGCACTCCAGAAGAGGTGGCAAAACACAAAAAAAGCTACACTGCACATTTCTTAAAAAAAGAACTAAATTAGCCTGTTATAAAAAAATGAACGTATGAGAAAACAGCAACACCCTAAAGGATGGAATGAAAAGAAAACAAACGACTCCTGGGCAATCTTTAAGATTATGGGAGAATTTGTCAATGGCTTTGAAAAAATGAGTCGTATTGGTCCTTGTGTATCAATATTTGGGTCGGCAAGAACTAAACCAGATAATAAATATTATTTATTAGCAGAAAGTATAGCAAAACGTATCGTAGAAGCTGGTTACGGTGTAATTACAGGTGGTGGTCCAGGAATTATGGAAGCTGGAAATAAAGGTGCACATCTAGGCGGTGGAACTTCGGTGGGTTTAAATATTGAATTACCTTTTGAACAACATGATAATCCGTATATTGATTCTGATAAAAATTTAGATTTTGATTACTTTTTTGTTAGAAAAGTAATGTTTGTTAAATACTCACAAGGGTTTGTAGTAATGCCTGGTGGCTTTGGCACTTTAGATGAATTATTTGAAGCCATAACACTTATTCAAACCAAAAAAATTGAACGCTTTCCAATAATAATGGTAGGAACGGAGTTTTGGCAAGGTGTTATTGATTGGATTAAAACAACGCTATTAGAAAAATTCGGTAATGTTAGCGCAACCGATTTAGAATTAATACATCTAGTAGATACAGAGGATGAAGTCATTACAATTTTAGATTCGTTCTACAAGAAATATAATTTAAGTCCTAATTTCTAATAAAACATTCATTACTCTCCCTAAGAATATGAAGAAAAATCGCATAATAGCATTACTAATATGCCTGATTGGTATTAATACAATGTTTTCTCAAGAAACATTTAAGTTAATGCATTACAACTTACTTAATTACCCTACGCAGGATGCCTCTAAATTACAATATCTTGAGATAATTTTAGATACTTACAGACCCGATTTGTTTACGGTTAACGAACTTAATAATTTAACAGGAGCCAATGCTATATTGAGCTCTCTTCAGTTTATAAACCCCAATTATAGTAGCGCAACTTTTGTAACTAATTCGTCTGATGATAATATAGGAAACACAAACGATTTACAAAATTTTGTATACTTTGATAGTTCAAAATTTATATTGGTAAATCAAACCATAGTACAAACCCTGTATAGAGATTTTAATCATTATACATTTAAGTTAAACACAGTAAACCAAGCTGTAAATCCTATTTTTATCCAAGTTATTGTCTGTCATTTAAAAGCCTCTAGCGGAACAACAAATCAAAACTTAAGATTACAGATGGTTAATGATTTGGAAACATATTTGGACACATTTCCAAGTACTGATTATGTAATTTTAGGAGGAGACTTAAATCTATATACCAGTTCTGAACCCGCTTTTGTTGAACTGACTGATGTAACCAACAATATCACATTTGTAGATCCTGCAAATAAAGTTGGGAGCTGGCATAATAACACTAGTTATCTTGATGTATTCACGCAATCTACAAGAACACAGACAGGATTAGGTGGTGCTACTGGTGGATTTGACGATCGTTTCGACTTTATTCTCACTTCGGAAAATATACTTACAAATCCTGATATTTTTTATGTAAGTAATTCTTATCAGGCATTTGGAAACAATGGAAATCTTAATTGTTTCAATAGTGAAATTAATACAAACAACTGCAGTGGTATTACTTTTGATGCAACAATTAGAAACGCACTCTACAACATGAGTGATCATTTACCAGTAACTTTAGAACTTCAAACTAACGAAACGTTAAGCACTACTAGTTATAAGTTAACACAGGCATTTCGTATTCTTGGCAGTAATTTGGTAACCGATAAACTCTCAATTCAAATTGACACAAATAAATTTAAAAGTGATTTTATACATATATTTAATACTTTAGGGCAAAAAATTGAAAGCTTTAAAATTGAAAATCTAAACCTTTTGCAACTTAATGTATCTAATCTATCAAATGGAATTTATTATATAGCAGCCTCAAACTATGATTTAAAACCATTAAAATTTATTAAATCAAATTGAAAATTAAACAATCATACCTACTTATATTTTTGTTGTGGCAATTTACTGTGATTTGCCAAAACAAGATTGATATTAAAGCTGTATTTGATGTAAATATTAATCAAATTCATGTTACGCAATCCATTACCTATAAAAATACAACTAATGATACGTTAACCACAATCTATTTAAATGATTGGAGTAATAGCTATTCAACAAAAAGCACACCATTAGCAAATCGATTTTCAGAAGAATATATAGACAAATTTCATTTTGCAAAAAACGAAGAACGCGGTTACACCATAGTTACTTCAATAAATAATACCAACAATAATTTATTGAATTATGAACGTTTAGAGCAGCACCCAGATGTTATAAAAGTAACCTTAGCAAATACTCTAAAACCCGGAAAAAGTTATCAGTTAAAACTCACCTATACTATACAATTACCCAGTGATAAATTTACTAGATATGGTGTTACACCGTTTAAAGACTATAATTTAAAGTATTGGTACATAACTCCCGCTGTGTATAATGCAACAGGGTGGCACTATTATAGCAATAAAAATTTAGATGATTTATATGTACCAAAAGCCGATATTACAATGCAGGTTGAGTTTCCTAGAAACTATGTACTAATCTCTGAATTAGATTTAATTAATATTACACAAAATAAAGATTCACAAATTGTTTTTTTGTCTGGAAATGATAGAATTGATAGTAAGCTGTTTTTACAAAAATTCCCTTTATATAAAACCATACAAACAGATCAATTTTCGGTAATAACAAATATTACCGAGGATGAATTAACACCCTCGAACAAAGCAATAATAACAGATAAAATAACTAGTTTTATTACAAAATATCTAGGATCTTACCCTCACAAAAAACTTGTAGTATCGGAAATTGACATAAAAAAAGATCCTATTTATGGTTTAAATCAGTTGCCAGAGTTTATCAGTCCATTTCCTGATAATTTTAAATTTGAAT
>JAADHG010000212.1:0-1736 GCA_013151975.1 Chlorobiota bacterium
GAATTGAAGTATTTAATTTAGGCATCTCTTTCCCTTTAAAATACTTGAGTCGCGCTAATTTTACCAATTGATTGATTTGTTCTGCAATTTCACCTTCACCTCGCATTCGTGTACCGAAACGAGAATCGTTTAAATTTCCACCATGGCAATTTTCTATTTGGTGCAGTACTTTCTCTGCTCTATCTGGCATGGTTTTATGTATCCAATCACTAAATATTTGTCCTATAGCACCATTAAGCCTTACTATTGTATGTGCAATTGACAAGGCTCCGTGGTCTGAAGCTGCTTTTGCCAACGGTAGTATTTCATGGCTATTTATTGATGGAATTATTGGTGCCAACATCACATTGACAGGAATCCCTTTATCACTTAATATTTTAACCGTTTCCAATCGCTTTTTTATAGTTGTTGTTCTGGGCTCTAAAATACGTCTCGTATCTTCAGATAATGAGGTAATAGACATATTTACAGCAACCAGATTATCCTTAGCTAAAGCCTTTAAAATCTGTAAATCTCTTGTTATTAAAGCATTTTTAGTAATGATGCCCACAGGATGCTTGTATTTTAAAAACAGTTCTAAACATTGTCTTGTAATGTGATATTTCTTTTCAGCAGGTTGGTAGCAATCTGTATTTCCAGACATCACAATGGTATGTGCGTTCCATGTTTTCTTTTTAAGTAACTTTTCAAGTAATTGAGGAGCTGTCTTTTTTACAAGAATACGTCGTTCAAAATCCAGTCCAGCACTATAGCCCCAAAACTCATGGCTATTGCGCGCATAACAATACACACAACCATGTTCGCAACCTTGATACGGGTTCATAGAGTACATCATCCCTACATCAGGACTCTCTATTTTATTCACTATAGTTTTTGGGAATACATCTAAGTAAAGCGTTTTGTTTTTATCTGGTTGTTCGCCTTCTTTTTTACAATACTCAAGAAATTCATCGCGTATTTCGTGTTGCTGTTGGAAGAAACGATTGTGTACATTACGCTGTGCACCTCGCCCTTTAATAATAGACTTGGGGTTCATAATAGTTAAAATAAAAGAATGGATATTCCCTTAAAATTACTTATTAATTGCATTGATAAATGTTAAAGAAAATGTAGGTTATTAACAAATATTACTCTCCGGGGAAATTTGCTTTGCGCTTTTCTAAAAATGCCGTAGTACCTTCTTTAAAATCTTCGGTGCCAAAACAATTGCCAAACTCTTCAATCTCTACATTAAAACCATCAATCCCGTCTTTAAAATTAGCATTTATAGCTTTAATTGCCGACTGTATTGCTACTGAAGAATTTCGCATGATTTTGTCTGCTATTTTTTCACAAAGTGGTAAGAGTTCTTCTCCTGTTGTTATATGATTTACCAAGCCATAAGCCAAGGCTTTATTAGCATCAATCATACCTGCGGTCATAATCATTTCCATAGCACGCCCTTTGCCAACCAATTGTGGTAAGCGTTGTGTGCCTCCATATCCTGGAATAACGCCTAAGGACACTTCTGGTAAACCCATTTTAGCTGTATCACTAGCTACTCTAAAATGGCATGCCATAGCCAATTCTAATCCCCCTCCTAATGCAAAACCGTTTACTGCAGCAATAACAGGTGTTTCTAAATTTTCTATATAGTTAAATAACAAATCTTGTCCTTTAGCTGCCAAACGACTGCCTTCTTCAGTATTAAAATCGGCAAATTCTTTAATATCTGCTCCTGCAACAAATGCTTTTTC
>JAADHG010000212.1:1805-4372 GCA_013151975.1 Chlorobiota bacterium
TTCATTAATAGTGTCTTTATTAAGCGCATTCAATTTTGATGGGCGATTAATAGTTATTGTTGTAATTCCGTTTTGAGAATCTGAAAGAATATTTTCGTAATTCATAGTTTATAAATGAGATTCCTGCTTTCGCAGGACGTTTATTATTTTGGAAAGGTAACCTTAAATGTAGTTCCTTCGTTCTCCTTAGATGTAAAAGTAATACTTCCGCCATATGCTTCAATAATATTTTTTATCATTGGTAAGCCTAATCCCATACCACTAGTTTTAGTAGTAAATTTTGGCTCAAACACCTTTGATATATTTTCTTCGGTAACACCATTTCCATTATCCGATACTGTAAATACAACATCATTGTTTTTTGAAAACACATTAACATCAATTTTAGGCGTTCTTCCTTCTGGGATAGATTGAATTGCGTTTTTTACCAAATTAGTCACTACGCGAATAAGTTGAGTTCTGTCAAACGTTGCAATAATTTTCTTTTCATCAGCATTAAATGTGATATAGTTTTCGGTAAAAATATCCAAGGCCAAATCTATAACCTCAACCACATTAAGCTGCTCACTTTTTTGAGCAGGCATCTTAGCAAAATTAGAAAAAGCCGAAGCAATAGAGCTCATCGTGTCAATTTGCTGAATTAAGGTTTTTGTATATTCATCTACTTTTTTATATATGTTCGGATCATTAGGGTCAAACTTACGCTGAAAACTCTGTACGCTCAAACGCATTGGTGTTAGCGGATTTTTAATTTCGTGAGCTACTTGTTTTGCCATTTCCCTCCACGCTTGTTCGCGCTCGCTAGTTGCCAATTGTACTGCACTTTCTTCAAGTTCGTCAATCATGCTGTTATACGATTCTACTAATACAGAAACTTCTGCACTCGCTCCTTTTAATTCAATCTTCTTGTTATGTTTCTCTAACCGGGTTTCATTCATTTTATCGCTTATAGTTTTAAGTGACCGTGTAATATATGTGGACACAAAATACGCAAAGGCAATAGCGACTAAGAGCATTACAAAGTATGCATATCCTAGTCGCACTAAGAACTCTTTAAGCTCAGCATTACTAAACGAATCGTCTTCAAAATAAGGAACATTTAATATTCCAAGAGGTTTAGCTTTAAAATCAGAAAAAATAGTATAAGATGAGTGATAATCATCACCATTAATATCGGTATGCTCTATATATCGTTTTTCTACACTTTGATTTAATTTATTCAGAATTTCTGTCGGAATAAATTTTATTAATGAATCATTTTTAAAATTTGGCTTAGAACTTTTTATTAATTTTCCATTTAAATCATAAAGATTGAATCCTACATTTAAATTGTCGGCTATTTCATAAATTTTATCTTTAAATATAAGCCCTAAGTGCTCAGTATCTATTTGGTAAGAAGTTTCTTTTAGCGAATAATTAATGCTCGAAAGCAATTGAGCCTCTTTTCGCGCAAGACGTTGCATATGATAATCTTTAGATTGCTCACTATATTGATAAACTGTTACTAAAGCTATTAAAATAGAGGCAACAACTACCAATAATATCATATAAATAAAAATGCGCGAACGCAATGAAAGTCTGTTTGAAGCCATCTGCTAAATTTACCTCATAAATATAACAATAATCAAACCAAATATCCTCCGGATAAATTTCAATAATAAAAACCCCAAATTTCAATACATCTATTTTGGTCTTTGGCTCTTGAAAACTGGAATTTTATATCATGCTTTCGGGTTCTTTTCTCTAATTTTTTTATACCATTTTATCCCTAACATTAATAAAATGGAGAGTATAAAAATTCCTATAACTCCAAAAATCCAATTGATACTATCTTTTAAAATAACCAGAAAAACTACCGAAAATAATATAAGTGTTGCACCTTCGTTCCAGATACGCATATACTTTGAGGTATATCTTACATCATCGACTTGTAATTGCTTAAATATTTGATGTGTTTTAAGGTGATAAATTATCAGCAATACTACAAACCCTAATTTAACAAGCATCCAGTTTTGATTTAACCATTCAGGAATAATAACTAACAGCCAAATGGCAAATAATGTCGCCAATATTGCTGATGGCCACGTTATGATATACCATAAGCGCTTTGCCATCAATTTTAATTGTTCTCCTAAAATTTCTTTATCTGGAGATGGTTTGTAAAAGGCTTCTATTTGATATACAAATAATCTAGGAATGTAAAACAAACCTGCAAACCATGTTATTACAAAAATAAGATGGAGTGCTTTTATATAATTGTATAACTCCATTATTCCTCAATAAATAAATAGCTCAACTTTTTATTATTAAATGCTGTATTGAACGCTTTAATCTCATTATCTACCAAATTATTAAACGTTGCTAGTTGCTCATTGATTTGTTTTGATAATTCATTTTTCACTGCAATATCTTGTTCTGTTGGTGCAAAATCCCCCATGCTTACCAATGAATTTAAGTGACCTAATTTATTAGTTAAACGTATTGGAAAGTTTAATGGATCTTGACCGCTTCTGTTTTTTGTTTGATATAATGCCTTTTCAATTTCTGAAAATTTATCTTTTAAATCT
>JAADHG010000155.1:0-496 GCA_013151975.1 Chlorobiota bacterium
TTAATAGTTCCTGTAATTAAAAACGCAGATCAATTGAATTTAATAGGCATGACCAAGCAAGTCAATGATTTGGCTAATCGTGCTAGACATAATCAATTAAAGCCAGACGATATTCAAGGCGGAACATATACCGTAACTAACGTTGGTACTTTTGGTAGTATTATGGGTACGCCAATTATTAACCAACCGCAAGTTGGTATTTTAGCACTTGGAGCTATTCGTAAAGTGCCTGCAGTAATTGAAACTTCCGAAGGCGATTTTATAGGTATTCGCTATAAGATGTTTATGTCGCATTCGTACGACCATCGTGTTGTAAATGGTGCACTTGGCGGGCAGTTTGTTAAAGCTGTAAAAGATTATCTTGAAGCTTGGGATAATGATAGAGAAATATAACTTTCAAAATATAAATTATCTAAAATCTAGTCCTTAAAAACGATTAGGTTTTTTGTTTTCCGACCTGTAACAATTTACTACCTTTACAGGATTAAAAATATTT
>JAADHG010000155.1:559-3103 GCA_013151975.1 Chlorobiota bacterium
TTAACATTTCAAAAGATAGAATTGTAGAGATTTCTATTTTAAAAGTATTTCCTAATGGCACTGAAGAATGTAAAACATGGCTAGTCAATCCGGAAATGACAATCCCTGAGGAAGTCATAGCTATTCATGGAATTACTAACGAAAAAGTGGCTAATGAGCCTACCTTTAAAGCCATAGCAAAAGATGTTCAGGCAATGATAAAGGATTCTGATTTGGGTGGCTTTAATTCCAACCGTTTTGATATTCCGCTATTGGCCGAAGAAATGCTACGTGCAGAACTGGATTTCGATATGAAAAATCGAGTTTCTGTAGATGTGCAAACCATTTTTCATAAAATGGAACAACGCACATTAGTAGCAGCATATAAATTTTATTGTGATAAAAATTTGAAGGATGCGCATAGCGCAGAAGCTGATACCTTAGCAACCTACGAAGTTTTAAAATCACAAATAGCTAAGTATGATACCCTTGAAAACAATACCCAGTTTTTATCTGATTTTAGTTCACGGAATAAATTTGCCGATTTTGCTGGCTTTATTAGTTTTAATAAAGAAGGAGAAGAATGTTTTTCATTTGGTAAACATAAAGGTAAGCGTGTTGTAGATGTGCTTGATAAAGAACCAGGTTATTTTGGGTGGTTGCTCAATGCCGATTTTCCATTATATACCAAAAAAGTGCTCACAGCAATTAAGTTAAGAGCATTTAATAATAAGTTGGATTAATTTGTCATTCCTGCGAAGGAGGGAATCTGTTTAATATAAATAATAATGTGAGATTCCCACCTTTGTGGGAATGAATAAAAGATTATTCAATGAAAATTATCTGCATAGGAAGAAACTACACAGAGCATATACAGGAATTAGAAAACGAAAAGCCCACTAATCCTGTAGTGTTTTTAAAGCCGGACACCTCTATTTTACTTAAAAAGCAACCGTTTTTTATACCAGATTTCTCTAACGATGTACATTATGAAGTAGAAATATTGGTAAAGATCAATAAAGTTGGGAAACATATTGACAAAAAATTTGCACACAAATATTATGAAGAAATAGGTTTGGGTATAGATTTTACAGCACGAGATTTACAAAGCCAATTAAAGGCAAAGGGATTACCTTGGGAAAAGGCGAAAGCCTTTGATGGTGCTGCGGTTATAGGGAAGTGGTTGCCAAAAGACGGGTTTAAGAATATCGATAATATTGCCTTTAGTTTATATAAAAACGAGACCATTGTTCAAGACGGTAACACGAACTTAATGCTTTGGAAAATAGAGGAGTTAATCGAATATGTGTCAAAATATTTTACTTTAAAGATTGGAGATATTATATTTACAGGCACTCCAGCAGGAGTAGGCAAAGTTGTTACTAATGATAAATTAAAGGGATTTATAGAAAAAGAAGAACTATTTTCAATAACAGTAAAATAAATGGAACAACATTACAAACTTGATAAAATAAGAGAGTTGGCAGATAATGATACCGACTTTATTAAAACCTTGGCAATGACCTTTTTAGATGAGGTGCCAGAAGATGCAAGACTATTACAAATTGCTGTAGTTAGTAAAGATTATTTAGCGGCTTACAAATCTGCTCATAAGATGAAGCCAACAATCGATATGTTTGAGTTAGGTGTACTCGATGACTTGATTGAAGTACAAGAGTGGGGAAGACTTGAGCAACGCGGTAAAGATGTTTCCGATAAGTTAGATATTGTAATGACAGCAATACAGAATACTATTGAAGAGATTAAGGTTGACTTTAATTTATAATGCAAGCAGAAATAATTACTATTGGCGATGAGATTCTCATTGGTCAAATTGTGGACACTAATTCCGCATTTATTGCTAAGGTACTTAATAAAATAGGTATTTCTGTATATCAAATTACGTCTATTCAAGACGAAAAAACCCATATTTTACAAGCCATTTCTGAAGCAGAGAATAATGCTGATATCATCATTATTACTGGAGGATTAGGACCAACAAAGGACGATATTACTAAAACTACAATCGCTGAATATTTTGACGATGTATTAGTCCAGAACGATTCTGTTTTAAAAAACATAGAATCCCTTTGGAAAAAGCATGTCAAGCAACCGCTAACTCAGGTTAATAAAGACCAAGCTTTAATGCCCACAAAGGCAAAAGCGCTAATGAATCATTTTGGGAGTGCCCCAGGAATGTGGTTCGAAAAAAATGGTAAAGTATTTATATCGCTCCCAGGTGTCCCTTTTGAGATGAAAGCTTTAATTACTAATGCGGTTATTCCAAAGCTTCAAAAACAATTTAAACTTCCCTATATATTGCATAAAACACTGTTAACTTATGGATTGGGTGAAAGTATGCTAGCTGCTAGAATTGAAGACTGGGAAGATAATCTTCCAGAATTCATTAAACTGGCTTATTTACCTAATCTCGGAAAAGTTAGATTGCGGTTATCAGCAAAAGGAATGGACAAGGAATCTGTTATTGCCGAAATGGATAAACAAATTGATTTATTGCTACCTCAAATTAAAGATGTGTTTGTTGGCTATGAAGAAGATGGCGCA